>JBDTPD010000242.1:0-6449 GCA_039932855.1 Chitinophagaceae bacterium
GTAGGTGACTAAACAGGCTATGAGGGTTTCCTGGGAGAAGGGAGCGATCTTATGGGGCTTTACCTGGATCAAGTTCTTGACTATCTCTAAGATCATGAGCTTATTGTTGAGCGAGAGGGACGTGTACTTGAGCTGCTGGATGCTGAGGATGGTGTAGAAAGTAGCTTCGATCTTGTTCTTTATTGGGTCGGAGAGGAAGAGGTAAAGGGAGGATGAAGACTGGGAAGAGCTAGATTAGGTTGATTGGTAGGCTTGGGGAGTGCACGAGAGCAAGGTGGAAATAAATAAGAGGAGTCTTTTGGCAAAGCGCATGAACGTTTCAGGGTTTAAGGGTTTAATGGTTTAAGGGTGTAAGGGGATGATTCGATTTTGAAATTAGTTACCTGTTACAATTTGAGAAACCATTACACCCTTAAACCATTAAACTTTTAAACCGACTAGTATAAAGATAAATGAAACGAGAGGTCAACCGCCTGTATAAATCAAATTAGTCTGATAGAACAAAAAATATGGACGTACGGATAAGTCATTGAAGAACAACAAAATTAGATTTGGAACGGACTAGTTAGCCAAACTGCTTACATACGAAACTCAAAAACTGCTAAAATGAAAATGAAAAAACGATTGTGCCATCTGGCCCTGGTTTTTATTGCTTTAACGATGAGCGTTGGAGCCACGGCCCAGCAAAAAACGATTACCGGTAGGGTGCTCGACGCCGGTAACAAGCCTCTTCAGGGTGTCACGGTTTCCGTGAAAAACAAAAAGAATACAGCCACTACAACAGGTCCCTCGGGTGACTTCAGTATCTCTGCCTCTTCCGGTGATGTCCTTGTTTTTAGTTCTGTGGGATATGGTGAATTCGAGGAAAAGGTAGGATCAGCCAATTCAATTAATGTCAATCTTTCTACCCAGATCACCAGTATGAATGAAGTGGTAGTGGTGGGATATGGTACGCAACAGCGGAAAGATATTACCGGCTCGGTGGTATCGGTCAGCACAAAAGATCTGCCGCAGGTTGCCAATACCTCTATCAACAATCTTTTACAGGGTCGCGCGGCAGGTCTCAACCTCAATCTTCGCAGCGCACAACCTGGTGGTGGTTTGTCGGTTAACATCCGCGGCGGCGGCGCTCCTTTATATGTAGTGGATGGAGTTCCGTTGTTTAATAATCGTGCACCTGAACCAAGTGTTAATGATAAAGATCTCGGTTACTATGGTGGTGTAGATCGTGATCCGCTCAGCACGATCAATCCATCTGATATCGAAACGATCGATGTATTAAAAGATGCGAGTGCGGCGGCTATCTATGGATCGGCTGCTGCTAATGGTGTTATATTAATTACTACTAAAAAAGGAAAGGCTAATAAGACAACGACGGAGTATCGTGGTAGCTATACAGCTCAAACACCAATGGACTATTATGATCTGCTGAGCGCAAAGGAATTCATGCAGCAGCAGGTTCGTTTGGCAAAGGATAAATTTTTATATGATAATAACCTTGCGCCGTATGGTACATCTTCTGCTACTCCGGTTTTTACGCCTTTGTTTACGCAATCACAGATCGATGCAGCAGGGCAGGGAACTGATTGGGTAGATATGCTGATCCGTCCGGGTAGTATCCAGGAACATAATATTGCCGTTTCCGGTGGTACAGAAAAAACAAGGATCTATACTTCGTTCAATTATTATAATAATAAAGCGATCGTTGAAAATTCTGATTTCGCCCGCTATACTGGTCGCATCAACTTAGAGCAACAGATCAATGACCGGATAAAATTATCCGTAAACATGACCATGAGCCAGATCAACAGTAATAACGCCGCATCAGGATCCAACTCAGGCGGACAGGAAAAATATAACGAGATCCAGGCTGCTACTTCTTATGTGCCTACTGTCAGCGTATTTGATAATGATGGTAATTACCAGAAAAGTCTAAACAGGTTGATCACAAATCCCGCAGCGTTTTTTATTATCACTGATAAATTAAAAACCAATCGCTTCTTCGTAGCGCCTAATCTCGAGTTTAAAATTTTGGATAATCTTAAGTTCAATGTGGTAGGTGGTATCGATAAACAAAGTTCACAACGTAAATTCTTCATGCCACGCAAAGTGCAGAATTATCAATTGCCTGATGGTATGGCTCAATTATCTACTTCCAACATCGGTAATTATAGTGTAGAAGGTTATGGAACATACAACACTACTTTCGGTGATCATTCGCTGACAATAGTAGGCGGTGGCGGTTATTATAAAAATTTTAATGACAATAATGGTTTACAGGCGGTAGGTTTCTTTACTGATGCTATCAACGTTTATGATGTAAGTTTAGCCAGCAATAAGGACAAAAGTTTTGTCAATTCATTCCGCTCTATTGATTTTATCAAAATATCTCAATTCTTCCGCGCTAATTATTCTTATAAATCAAAATACATTCTGACCATTAATGCACGTCGTGATGGATCGACAGTATTTGCAGAAAATAAAAAATGGGGATTCTTTCCCGGTATCTCCGGTGCATGGCGCATCAGCGATGAATCATTTATGTCTGGTATAAAAGTGATCTCTGATCTGAAACTGCGTGCCGGTTATGGTACTGTTGGTAATGATGCAGGTATTAATGCATTGGCATTATATTCTACCGGTGGTGGTAACTTCCTTATCGGTTCCACTTTTTATCCAAGTGTTGCCTTATCACAGTTAGCAAACCCTGATCTGTCATGGGAAACTGATAAGTCAATCAATATCGGTCTTGATTTCGGTTTATTGAATAACCGTATTACCGGTGCCATCGATGTATTCAGAAGAGATGCAACAGACTTGTTATCTATTGCTGTGTTGCCAAGTAACAATGCAGTAAACAGACTTAATACAAATCTTGGTGCTACCCGCAGTCAGGGGATCGAATTTACTATCAATTCAAAGAATACAACAGGTCCATTGAAATGGGAAACATCTTTCAACATTTCTACTTATAAAAATAACTGGCAGGAAAGAAGTCCTTATGTAGCGCTGCAACCTTATCAGCAGGCTCAGGATAGATTGGATGTGACATATGGCTGGCAAACGAATGGTATTATCAAAGAAATAAAAGACAGGCCTTCCTACATGCCAAATGCTAAACTTGGTAATGTTATTTATGTTGATCAGAATAATGATGGTGTATTGGATGTAAAAGATGTAGTGGCATTAGGTAACCGTGATCCTAAATGGATCTTCGGTATGGCCAACCGTCTTTCTTTCAAAAATTTTGATTTGAACATTTTTATCTATGGAAAACTGAAACAATACATGGATAACAACTATTCAGGATTCTATGCAGCCAGCAGATTAGCTGTACCTGATGCATTGAATACATTGGTTGGAATTAGAGATGTATGGACAGCAGATAATCCAACAGGCACATTGCCAGGTATTGCTTCCAATCCTTATGGTGGTTCAAATCCAAGTGGTAGCAATGATTTTTATCAGCAAAATGTCAATTTCCTTCGTTTGAGAAACATTACACTGGGTTATACTTTCGCTACAAAGAAGATCATTCATTCTGCCCGTGTATTTGTGGATGTACAAAACGTAGGTGTATGGACAAATTACAAAGGATACGATCCTGAAATAACAGAAGCCAATCCTTATCCTCAAGCCTTATCTACCACTTTCGGTGTAAATATTAATTTTTAAAAATTACCAGTATGAAAAATAATAAAATCAGTTTTGCTTTCTTCTTCCTCCTGCTGATCGCATTGATCGGTGTTGGCACAGGTTGTAAAAAAGCGCTGGAAACAAAAGTTTATTCACAACTGACGCCACAGAATTTTTACCAGTCAGAAGGTGATGCCAATGCAGCGTTGATCACCCTGTATATTCCATTTACATCCAACTGGGGAAATACTGATCCTGGAAATAATACATGGTACGCTGCTTTGTATAATGCAGATATCAAAAGTTATTTATTACGTTCCGTCGCCTGCACAGATGAGATCTCTACAGACTGGGATGGTAATCTCACCAATTTCACCTGGGGAGCTTCTACCTGGACAGGTGCTAACGAACCGACTTATTATAAGATCAGTTATGTAGCCAAAGCAACTGAAGTGATCGATGCTATTTCAAAAAGCACCAAACTCACTGACGCGGTAAAAAAGAGTTATGTGGCGCAGGCAAAAACATTACGTGCATGGTTGATGTACACGTTGTATGATTTTTATGGACCGGTAAATGTAAAAACTGATCCGGCTGTATTGACTGATACGGCTAATACGCCAAGGTTAACGAAAGAAGCATATAGTGCGCAGATAGAAAAAGATATCCAGGAAGCATTACCTGATCTGAACGATAAATACAATGCTGATGCGCCTAATTGGGGTCGTGTATCCAAAGGTGTTGCAAAAATGATCTTATTGAAATTGTATATGCACAATAAAGATTGGGCAAAGGCTGAAACGACAGGAAAAGAAATCATTAATATGGGTTATGCACTTCAGACAGGTGCTGGTGGTTATGCTAATGTCTTTAAAGCAAAAGCAAATAATGAGATCATTTACGCCGTTCCAGCAAATGATGCATCTCCTAATTATTGGGTTCAGGAAGTATTGCCTGGTGATTTCAAAACTGGTGGTCCTATTGCCCGCGGTCCGGGATGGGGTGGTTATTTTATGCCATGGGCATTCTATGATAAATATGAAGCAGGTGATCTGAGAAAATCAACGATCATCGATAGTTATACCAAACAAAATGGTGCTGTCAATAATCGTGCATCTGGTTTGCGTGGTGCTATTCCATTAAAATATACAGGTGGCATTACCAATGATGGTCCCGGTTATGCTATCGATGTGGTCGTATTCCGTTTAGGTGAAGTGATGTTATCTGTTGCGGAAGCGATCAATGAACAAAGAGGTCCGGCAGATGCTTATCAATACGTGAACCAAATTCGTGCGCGTGCAGGTGTTGCTGATTTCAGTGGCATGACACAGGTACAATTAAGAGCTGCATTATTGGACGAGCGTGGTCGCGAATTATATGGTGAAGGTGAACGTCGTCAGGATCTGGTAAGAAACGGGTCATTTATTTCTGATGCATTAGCACGTGGAAAAACAAATGCAAAAGCAACGATGACGTTATTCCCGATTCCTAATGCAGTGATCGTAGCGGGTCGTGGTATTATTCAACAAAATTTGGGCTATTAAACTATTAGAAATTATGAATTAAGAATTATGAGTTATGAATTATAGCCAACTCGTTCCTAACTCATAATTCTTAATTTTTGCCGGGTTACAGATAGCATATTGATAAACGAAGAGTTTCGATTTTTAGCAAGCATTCTTTTTTCGGCGGACTGCCTCATCGCAGCAGGCAGTCCATTTTATTTCACGCAAAGACGCCAAGAAGAAACGCAAAGAATACAAAAGATTTTGCGCCTTTGCATTTCTCTTAGCGCCCTTGTGTGAAACAAAATAAACTTCATAACTTTAAAAG
Source organism: Chitinophagaceae bacterium (assembly GCA_039932855.1). Lineage (GTDB taxonomy): Bacteria > Bacteroidota > Bacteroidia > Chitinophagales > Chitinophagaceae > JAJKIP01. The sequence continues at coordinate 5,470 of JBDTPD010000242.1, forward strand.
AATCATTTACTAAAAAACGTCTTATAACAAAACGATTGAAACGTGAAAAAGAATTTTGCCTTGATTTTTATTTTGTGTGTAGCACTTGCCTGTAAAAAATCAAAGAAAGAAAATCCTGATCCGGTTCCTCCTCCCGTTACGACAAACTTTGCCAAAGGCGCCGATATAAGCTGGCTCACTCAAATGGAAGCAGCAGGAAAGAAATTCTATTCTACCGGTGGTGTACAAACAGATTGTATACAGTTGATGAAAGATCTCGGGATGAATTCAATTCGTTTACGTGTGTGGGTCAACCCCGCTGATGGCTGGTGCAACACCGCTGATGTTGTTGCCAAAGCTGTTCGTGTAAAAAATCTCGGTATAAAAATTCTTTTGGATTTTCATTACAGCGATTCATGGGCCGATCCTGGTCAGCAAACAAAACCGGCTGCATGGGCCGCACAGGATCTTGCTACATTGGTGCAATCAGTTTCAACGCATACATCTGCTGTATTAGCTGCATTGAAAACGGCTGGTGTTACACCAACATGGGTACAAATAGGAAATGAAACCAATGATGGTATGCTATGGCCAACAGGGAAAGCATCTACCAACATGAGCAACTTCGCACAGTTAGTCAATGCAGGATATAATGCGGTGAAAGCTGCCGATGCATCAATAAAAGTCATTGTACATGTATCAAATGGATATGACAATTCATTATTCAGGTGGATGTTCGACGGACTCACCAGTAATGGTGCACATTGGGATATTATAGGTATGTCATTATATCCAACTGCGGCTAACTGGTCAACGCTGAATGCACAATGTCTCGCTAATATGAATGATATGGTATCGCGTTATAGCAAAGAAGTAATGGTAGTAGAAGTAGGAATGAGCTGGACAGAAGCAACAAGCTGTAATGCATTCATTGCCGATCTGATCAGTAAAACAAAATCTGTAACCGGTGGTAAAGGATTAGGCGTGTTTTATTGGGAACC
>JBDTPD010000243.1:0-6429 GCA_039932855.1 Chitinophagaceae bacterium
CCTGCCTGCGGTAGACAAGCCTGCCTGCGGTAGACAAGCCTGCCTGCGGTAGACAGGCAGGCCTGCCTGCCGCAGGCAGGTTGAAAAGTTGAATGGTTGAAAAGGAACAGATCTCCATACAGAAAACTTCCCCCTTTAACTTTTCAACTATGTTCAACATTATTCAACCATTACTTTTTCCTCCTGTAAAGATAGAAATTTCCCTTGTCCAAATCAACCCATCACAAAGTCCATTTTACACCCCATCAAAGCGATATCTGGACAGTACATTTGTATTGTACAAAAGATAAAAACGATATGAGTACTCAAAAATTAAAAAAATGGCAAATACAGATTTCACTACCACGTTGATCGTGGATCAGACACCGAAAGAGGTTTTCGATGCGATCAATAATGTTCGCGGATGGTGGTCAGAAGATTTTACAGGAAGCTCCGAAAAACTAAATGATGAGTTCTCGGTCAACTTTGGAGATGTACATTATTCTAAGAAAAAATTAATAGAAATAATTCCAGATAAAAAGATCGTTTGGTTTGTAACGGACAGTGATCTGAGTTTTCTGAAAGACAGAAGCGAATGGACAGGGACAACGATCAGCTTTGAAATTTCTAAGCAGAAAGACAAAACACAAATTCTCTTCACTCACATTGGCCTGGTTCCGGAAATACAATGTTTCAAAGATTGCTCAAAGGGATGGAACTATTATTTACAACAGAGTTTATTGCCTTTTATAACTACGGGCAAAGGAAAACCTAACGTAGTCGCTAAATAAGAAAGTATAAATCAATAAAATACAATCATGAGTAATAAAGATTTTACCACTACCATTTTAGTGGATCAAACACCGAAAGAAGTTTTTGACGCCATCACTAATGTAAAGGGATGGTGGTCAGAAGAAGTTAAAGGTGATTCAAGCAAACTCAATGATGAGTTTACTTATGATTACCAGGACGTGCATAAATGCAAAATGAAATTAACAGAAGTTTTTCCCGATAAGAAAATAGTATGGCTGGTGCTGGACAACGTCTTTAGTTTTACCAAAGACAAAAGCGAATGGGTAGGAACTAAAATTATCTTTGATATCTCCAAAGAGAATAATAAAACAAAACTTCTGTTCACGCATGAAGGGCTGGTTCCCGAATATGAATGTTATAGCGCTTGTGTAAATGGCTGGACCCAATATATACAGCATAGTTTATTCAGTCTGATCACTACCGGCAAGGGACAACCGAATGCCAGCGAAAAAGTCTATACCGTTCATGAGGTGGCTGCACAATTCAATAAATTGGCGAAGGAGGAAAAATGGTTTGAGATCCAGGATAAGCTATTTGCGGAGAATGTAAAAAGCATAGAGCCATCAAATTCTCCCTGGTTAAAAAATGCAGAAGGCAAAGCTGTTGTTCGTAAAAAAGGAGAAGATTTTGTACAAAGAATAGAGGAAGTGCACAGGGCCTATACAACAGAACCAGTTGTTGGCGGCAATTACTTTGCGGTGGGAAGAGAAATGGACATGACGATACATGGACATGGGAGAATACAAGCCAATCAGGTAATGTTATATGAAGTGAAAGATGGGAAAATCATATTGGAGCAGTTTTTTTATTAGGACTGTTCTTGTTTTTGTTGTGTCGGCTGCGCTCTAAGGAACTGAATTTAAATTCCTTATTTTTTAATAACTTACATAACTAGCACGTAGTCAAAGGATGATAAAATTATTCGTCAATATTTATATTGACTTATTTGTCTTATTTGTCAATATATAGATGTACTTTTATAGAATAATTTTCAACCCTTAAGTATATTTTTATGCCTACGAAGCTCCAGATAGATCAGCTAGATAAGAAGATCAAACCTTTTGCTCGTCTAAAAAAAAATGATATTTCTGCTGAAGGGTGGATAAAAGTTCTGAGAACGAGTCTTGGGATTACTCTTTTTCAACTTGCAGAAAAAATGAACATCAGTAAACAAAATCTCCATGAAATGGAGAGGAGGGAACCGACCGGAAATATCACTTTAAAGAAATTAAGCGAGGCGGCAGAAGCTATGGATATGCAGTTAGTATATGCGTTTGTTCCAAATGATGGGTCCCTGGATGAATTGATTGAAAGAAAAGCCAAAGAACTTGCGACCAGTATTGTTATGCGGACTTCTAATACAATGAAACTCGAAGAACAAAAAAACACTGAAAAGAGATTGCGAAAAGCAATTGACGAAAGAGCCGCAGAATTAAAAAGAGACTTACCATCAATTTTATGGGATTAGAACTTGTCTATCCGAATGGGCAAACACCGCTTGACGAAGATGAGAGGGACGGCCTGTTGATTAAAACTGTTACCACGCGCGGAGAACTTGATGAATTTGAACAACAGAACATCGAAAAGGCGATGCTTTGGACAATTAAAAAGAAGTTTAAAGCAGATAAAATTTTGAATGAATCTTTTATAAAACAACTACACAGAGAGATGTATGGTGACGTCTGGAGTTGGGCAGGCAAGTTCAGAAAAACAAATAAGAATATAGGAATAGATAAGCTTCAAATTAGTACCGCTCTCAGGGCGCTTATTGATGATTGTAAATTTTGGATAGAGAACAAATCATTTGATCCGGATGAAATTGCTATTCGATTCAAACATCGTATAGTCAGTATACATTGCTTTTCCAATGGAAATGGCAGACATAGTCGAATGATGGCTGATGTTATAATCGAAAAGATTTTTAACAAAGAGGTATTTACCTGGGGTGCCGCCGGCCTTGGCAAATCAGGTGAGGAACGAATAGAATATCTGAAAGCATTAAAAACTGCAGATGCAGGAAAGTTTGATCTTTTAATAGCATTTGCAAGAACATAAACGCCAGGGTCTTCTTTAAAAAAACTCCAACAACAAAGTCGTACATTTGAATTTTACAAATACGCCGGGGCATGAAAGAAATCAAACAAACATCACTCGAAGACTTTTACAAAGATGTCGCCACCTTTACCGGCATGGACATAAACGATCTTTTGCCTCCAGGCATCAATAAGGAAATAGGACACTTCAATGTGTTTGATATCGCGCAAACAATGGAGGAGGTCAAACGAAAATCAGTGATGCCCTATAACCGCAGAGCCTATTATAAAATAAGTCTTATACAGGGAAAAAACAGGGCCGAGTATGCCGACAAGGTAATTGATATAAAAAAGAATGCCCTGTTATTCGCTACTCCAAAGGTGCCCTATCATTGGGTATCGCAGGACCCGGATCAATCCGGATTCTTCTGTGTATTTACCGACGAGTTTTTAAGTAAAAATAAAAACGGAATAGCATTAGATGACCAACCGATTTTCCGATCAGGTGGTTATCCCGTATTCGAGATCAGCGATGCAGAAGCAGAGGAGCTCAATCTTCTATTCAGGAAAATGCAGAAAGAAATCTCCTCTGACTATGCATACAAGTATGATCTGCTACGCAACTATGTTCTTGAACTGATTCACTTCGGACAAAAGCTACAACCTGCTACTAATTTGTATACAGTTCAGAATGCTACCGCGCGTATCACCTCATTGTTTATAGAATTACTGGAGCGTCAGTTTCCTATTGAATCAAATACACAGGTACTGAAACTGCGAACAGCAAAGGATTACGCGGACCGGCTTGCTGTCCATGTAAATCACCTCAATAAAGTATTAAAAGAAAGTACCGGTAAAACAACCACGGATATCATCAGCAATCGCGTTGCGCAGGAAGCAAAGATCCTTCTCAGGCACACGGATTGGAACATCTCGGAGATCGCCTACTCATTAGGTTTTGAAGAAGTCTCGCATTTCTCCAATTTCTTTAAAAAGCAGGCCGCAGTTGCTCCACTTGCATTCAGGTCCTGAACGATTATTTGAATTTTGCAAATCCCGGATTGGTATATATAAACAGCGTAGCCTATAAACGCGTGAACTTTGTGCTATCAAAAACAGAAATATGAGCACAAAAAACAAAGTTGCGTTGGTAACAGGGGGCAGTCGGGGCCTGGGAAAAAACATGTCTGTCAGTCTTGCCACAAAGGGATTCGATATCGTCCTTACATATAACAGCAATAAACAGGAAGCAGAAAAAGTTGTCGCGGAAATTCAGAAGCTCGGCCAAAATGCAAAGGCTTTTCAATTAAATACAGCTGATATCAGCTCTTTCAATGCATTTTTCAGCGGAGCAACAAGCTATTTAAAAGAAACAACAGGGAAGCCGAACTTCGATTTTCTGATTAATAATGCGGGAACAGCTCTCTATGCACCATTCATTGACACAACTGAGGAGCAATTTGACACAGCACTAAATATCCATTATAAAGGAGTATTCTTTTTTACACAAAAAGCATTGTCTTTTATGAATGATGGAGGGCGCATTATCAATATTTCATCCGGACTTGCACGCTTTTCTTTTCCCGGTTCTTCTGCGTATGGTTCTATGAAAGGAGCTATTGAAGTTTTGACACGTTACCTGGCTAAGGAATTAGGCGCAAGAGGAATAACCGCTAATGTAGTGGCACCCGGAGCGATTGAAACTGATTTTGGAGGTGGCCGCGTACGTGATGATAAAGAGATGAACCAGCATATTGCCAGTCTTACAGCATTAGGTCGTGTTGGTTTGCCCGATGATATCGGTGGGGTTGTTTCTTTCTTGTGTACTGATGATGCAAAATGGGTCAATGGACAACGAATTGAAGTAGCGGGAGGAATATTCGTGTAAAGTGTTGCGCTTTTTTAAATTAAAACCGGGAAGCTTGATTACCTATCAGGCTTCCCGGTTTATTTATTAACTATTATAAAATAACAAGAGAATGCTATTTTATACAGTACTCATTTCTTTCTTTCCATATGCTGCTTTCAATGTAGCAATATCAAGTTTTTTCATTTTCAATATTTCTTTCATTACGCTGTCTGCTTTTCTTTGATCCTCATCTGTTACCATATCCTGTAATATAGTTGGTACAATTTGCCAGGACAGACCATACTTATCTTTCAACCAACCACACTGCTGGGCACTTTTATCGCCGCCTTGTGATAAATTGTTCCAATAATAATCTACTTCATCCTGGTCCTTACAATTAACGACCAATGAAATGGCTTCATTGAATTTAAAAACAGGACCGCCATTCAATGCAAGAAATTCCTGATCATCGAGCCAGAATTGTATCGTCATCACCGATCCTTCCGGCATGTGATGCTGATCCTGGCCTTCTTTTCCATAATGCGCTACTCTACCTATACGGGAGTTTTTGAAAACAGATGTATAGAATTTTGCTGCCTCTTCGGCTTGCGTGTCAAACCATAAGTTTGATGTGATTCTTTGTTGTATTGCCATGATGAATATTTTTAATTAATTAAAAATGATCTCAACCATTATACAACAAGAATTCTTCCAAATATGAAGGGAAAATCGTAGAAAAATATCCTCACCCTTAAAATTTGAGTATTTACGGGCGCTTCGCGACCAAAGGTTAAGCTAAAAATAATCAAAATTAAAAGCCCCATAAGCTATTACTTACAGGGCCTCTCAAAACGCAGATTCTCTACGCGGACTCAACTTCTTCAACCACCAATATTCCCACGTTTAACCTTAGCATCTTCTACTCCGGATTTTTTCTTTTGAATCATTTCTGCTCTCGCATTTATTTCATTTTGTATGTCTACCAGTTTACTTTCAATCACCGATTTTTTCTTTTGAAGATCGCGTTGCTCATCCAGTAACTGTTGATAGATCTTCTCATCTTTCGCTACATCACTCATCTGTGTACTGATACCAGCATCAGCAGAATAATAAGCGGCATCTTTTATAAAAGCCTCAAGGAAATCCCTTACATGTTGTGTAATGGCACTATCAGCCACACTTGTAGTAAAATTATTATAACCCATGGATACAGACATGTACACAATGCTGCTGTTATTTGGACCCTTTTCCACTTTTGTATAAATATCTACTTTGTCAGGACTTATCTCGGAAAGTGTTACACCTTTATATCGGGTAATACCATTTTTTGTCTTCTCTTTTAAGCCAGATTTTGCCATTCGTTGAAGTAAAGCAGCACTGGTAATTTTTTCGGGTTGGTCAATTGCTACAGTCACCGCATTTCGGTTTTCATTGTCGATCATTACAGAAGCATTTGTAGTCTGACCGTCCGCTGACAGTACACAAAAGAAGGTCGAGGAACTCAGTAAAATGGTCTTGATATTTTTCATAACTGTAGGTAAGTGTGTTTAAAAGGGTAAGTTAGGAGCGTTTGTCAGATCAGCCAATGCTCGACAGTCCCCGTCCCTTTCGATGGGGTACGCCGTGACGAGGGCGAGACGGCTTAGGGCCGGGGACATAATGTGACTTTCTCCCGGTGTGTATCGAAAGTTACGGTTCACTTCTTGATCTCTAACTGCGTTGGTCGTTATCGAGAATTCTGGTCGCGCTGTCTTA
>JBDTPD010000244.1:0-6411 GCA_039932855.1 Chitinophagaceae bacterium
GGTGTACCAAAAATGCTCATACCTTGTAAATAATATAACCGTGGATTAGTCGGATCCAGTTGCATACCTTTCTGAAGAGCTTCGCCTGCTTCTTTTCCATAAGTCGCCCAACGAGCCTGTGGGTCTACAATCATTTGTTGTGTAGCCGCCATATTTCTGATCTCGTATATTTCAGAGGACTTCGCGATAGCATCTGCTTTATCACACAATGCTTTTACTTTCTCGCTGTTTGCATCTTTATCAAGCTTTATATCTGACCATGCTGCAGTTGTTAATGCCAACCCCGAATAGTAATAAGGAAGCCATTGTGTTTTTTCTGCATCTCCGATACGTTCAAAAGAAGCAGCCACTGATTGAAGATCTGCAGTTGTCTTTGCACTATCCAATAAAGCCAGGTTTTTTTTCATGGCAGCTGTATACTTATCGCTTTGAGCAAAACCCGTGATTGTTAGCAGTAAAGCGAAAATCGCAATGATCTTTTTCATGTTTGTTATTTTAGAAGTTGATATTTTATTTTATAAATTATTATTGATCGCATCCTGTGTTCTGTCTACACCGAAACTAAAGAAGGCACCAATGAAATAGAATCTTTTAGCAGTTAATCCGATTGGTTGTCTGTTCGTACCATCGTAAGAATAATTATAGCCAAATACCGGATTATAACCCAATACATTTGTTACACTCGCTACAAGTACCCAGAATACTTTTGCATTTTGTTTTCCTACACTTGGCACATAGTTCATACTGAAACCAAGGTTATGAAATTCTTTGGTCTTGCCGCGATCAGCGATCTCATATTTATCACCTGCGCCATTTTGTACAATATTGTAGTAAGGACGGCCAGTAGCAAAACTATAGGTGAAGTTGAATCCTGTTTTCATATCCACGAAGAAACGTTTCATCACTAATGAGGCAGTATGGTCAGCTGCGAAGCTGGGGCGTATTTCTCCGGGATAATTTAAATAATCACGTTTGGTATCGAGGTAAGAATAACTGATCCAGTAATCAAAATTCTTAATGCTCTTTTTATCGCGCCAGAAAAATTCAATACCACGGGCATATCCTTTTCCATTATTGTTATAGATAAAATAAGAAGGATCAACCGGAATGGTTTTTACCAGGTCAGCATATTGTTTGTAAAATGCTTCTGCTCTGAAGATCTGATCATTGGTTGATTTCTGATAAGTAAGAATATAGTGAGTAGCGCGTGTGTATCCAAGGTTAGTGGAATAGATCAATTGCGCATTCTCAGGTTTTTGATAAAATATACCATACGCTGCTGACAACTGTGATTCTTTACCAACTTTGTATGCTAAAGAAATACGGGGAGCAATATTCGATTTCTCAATGATAGAAGAATATTCATACCGGCCGCCGATTTTAGCAGCAAGATCATTGGTCACATAAATATCTGTTTCAGCAAACACAGCAGCCAGGTCGTCTTTCAGTTTTGAATCCAAATTGTTGAAATCACTATTAGTTAAAAAATGCATGAACTCACTACCGAAACGGATAGTACTGATACCAAACAATCTTTTTTCAAACACTGCTCTGATCTGTGAAAGATCCTGGCGGCTCTTAAGTTTAAAATTTTTATTGGCTGCCCATGGTCTGTTTGGAAAAAACTGTTGCTCATTCGCCTGATTCTGTAATTCCTGGCTGATATGATCTGTATTGGTACTATAACCAAGTCCAAGATTCATTTTCCATCCGTTACCAAGATTTTCTCTCCAGCTAAGATTGTTGTACCAGTTAATATTTGTCAGACCGAATGCATCTTTTATATCTGCGCTGTCGATATCCTGTCTTCTTAAACCAAGTTTACTGCTGGCAAACGTTGTATAATATTTGATCATGCCTCCGTGCTTTGTACGAAAGCGGAAATTAGCATCCCCATTATGAAACTCAGGCATGATAAAATAATCAGGTGTTTGTTTTACCAGGTTGAAGTAAGCAATCAGGTTGACATAATTATAATTCACACCCCACGATGCTTTTTTATTTTTTGAAAGATCCTGAAATCCTGCTCCCAGAATGATTGGAGATATTGAAAGATTAGCTGTTGATTTTTCAGGCAAATCGATCGATTCAAGAATAAGTGCAGAAGACAATGCTTCTCCATATAAAGCAGAATAACCACCGGCACTGAACACTGTTCCTTTAAATAAGAATGGAGAAAATCGACCACGTGATGCAAGATCGGGCACACTGGTATTGTAAGGATTATTTACCAGCGTACCGTCTATGAATTGTTTTGTTTCTGCACCGGTACCACCGCGTACAAATAATCCCTCCTGCTCACCTATCTGTTGTGCACCGGGTAACGTTTTGAGTGCTGCAGTTATATCAGCATTACCACCACCGACTGTCGCAACATCGATTGAGTTTAATACAGTCGCCGCTCTTTTAGTATCACTTGCTGCAAAAGATCCGGAGATCACAGTCACAGCTTTTAATTCACTCAATTCTTCTTTCAGGGAAATATCGCGGGTGATAGACTCAGTACCGATCGTAATGTTTTCCTCGTAAGATCTATATCCGACATTGGTAGCTATCAGCAGATGATTGCCTTTTTCAGTAGTAGTGAATTTATAATTACCCATAGAATCTACCAGGGCGCCGTCATAGCTGTCTTTCAGCGATACACTGGCACCGGGAATGGGTTTGCCTTTATTGTCTTTCAGCTTGCCGCTGATGGTGATCTGGGCATCCAGATTTGATAAAACCCCTAAAAGCAGGATAAGGGTGGCCAACTTTCTCATAAACGTACTAATTTTTATCAAACATAAACTTGTTTATATCGTAAACCAAATTTTCTAAAAGAAAACCGTCCCGATAATCCCGGGACGGTTTTGGAACCCCTCACTAGAATAAACTTATTTTTTTACAATTTTCTGTGTTGCAGTTTCGCCGTTACAAGTCACTTTCACAACATAAACTCCTGGGCTAAAGCTGCTTGCATTGATTGCTTCTGTCTGACTACTACTTCCAGATTCCGTTCTATTGATCACCCGTCCATTGGTGTTGAAGATTTCGTAGCTCACTTTCTTACCTTGCCATGTCTGTGGGATAGTTACGCGCAATTCATTCGTAACAGGGTTAGGATAAGTAACTACATTGATCGCCTGATCTTTGCTGATGCGGATCATTCTGATCGGAGAATACTGACTTTTACCATCCATATCGATAGAATGAAGTCTGTAATAGATAACACCACTTGTTGACGTGTTGATCTTTGTATCTGAAAAGCTATATTTTTTTTCTTCCGTCGTATTACCATAAGCGAACACGATACCAGCATCTGAATAATTTACACCATCAAGGCTCTTTTCTACTGCGAAATGATCAACATTCTTTTCAGTAGCAGTTACCCATTTCAAATCAACTTTATTATTGTTCAATACTGCATCAAAAGAAACTAATTCGATAGGCAGTGTGATCTGGTTAGGATAAGTAAAACCCTTCATGTACAAGCTGAATTGACGTGCAGTTTGTTCAGGTAATACTGTCAATGCGCCGTATTTGAAAGTGATGCTTGAAACAGCACCGTTAGAAGCAGTATACATATTTGCAAGAGCTGCAGTATCGATACCAGTTCTTTCGATACCAAGAATGTTCTGTGCAACAAAACGTCCGGTTAATATCTGTAATAAAGAAAGGTCATTTGTTGTGCTCATATACTTTGCAGTACCACCACTACCCATATTGATCTCAGCAAATTCTTTAAGGTTCACGTTACCATCGATATCAAGAGCAGTTACGTTTACTGATTGAAGACTTACCGGAGTACTTGCGTTTGTAGTAGTATTCGCTTTGAAAAATTTGATCGTGAATACAGCGTATGATTTACCAGCAATAACATTACCTGTTCTTACTTCTGGTTGAAAAGCTTCTTTATAACCAAGACCATTACTATTGTCATCAATTTGAGTCACTTTAGCACCGTTTACCAGGCTATCGATTCTTACAGTCGCATCAATATCAGCCATTACATCCTGGTAGAAATAAACCGCACCTTGCTTTAAATCGGTAGTGCTGCCAGTCATTAAAGATGGATTTTTATCAAAACTCAGGCCTGTACCGGCATTACCGTTCGGTCCGCCATTGCCATTTCCGGTTCCACTGTTTCCACCACCGTTGCCAGACTGTGCAAATAAAGAGTTTGAAAATAATGCTACTGCAACCACCGCAGTGTTGATAAGAGAGTTAGTAGAGGGTACAAATGTTTTCATTGCGTTCGTTTTTTTAGGGTTTAAATTTTGGTCCCTAGTCTATTGGGTGGTTTTTCAAAGTGTGATTCTTAAAGACCCTTAAACGCAATAAATCTGACTGGAAAGTGATAAGCAGGTCGGGCGGATTTCCCGTAAATTTTCGGCTGCTTCATGGTCGGATTACGTTGTTCTCTTAGGGTTTCTTCGTATTCTGATGCTAAGATAATATGTGGTTTTTACTGGTGCAAGCTTTAGGGGGACTTTTTCGCAAAAAAAACCGTATTTTCTGCAGTATTTATACGATTAGTATTGATATTCAAATACTTAAATCATAAACTATTTAAATATTTTAGTAGACAGGGGCGCGTATGTCTACCCAGAAATTTACTACTCAATGAGGAAACACAATAGTTATATATGTCTTTTCGGTAGATTGAGCCATCGGGATCAGGCAGGTAAAATCACGCTGCTGTTTTAGTAAGTTTACATAGCTTGCTGTATAATTTACTACCCCGCGTTCATTCAGTGAAATATTCATCTATTATTTCCAGGCAAATCATTCATCAGCATGCTCATCATGCATGGTTAAGGACAAAAATTATATATGTCCTCATGTTTATTTGTACGCTGTCCTGTACTAATAATAATAAGTCAGCTGATTTATCCGCCAACAATCGGTCTTTAACCAAACTTGGTCACTATCTTTTTTTTGATACCCGGCTTTCTTACAACCAGACAAAATCCTGCGCCAGTTGTCATGATCCCAAATTTGCCTTTACAGATAACTATCGCCGCAGCATTACTGCGTCCGGAGACCGGGTGCTGCACAATGCCCCTTCCTTATTAAATATATCGGGCTATTATTATTATGACTGGGCCAACCCAGCCGTCACCAGTTTATTGAAACAATCTGACCGGCCCATGTTTTCTATTACTCCCACAGAACTGGGCATGACTGGTCATGAAGCAGAGATCATAGAAAGAATAAAACATGATCAGTTATATCTTACTTCTTTCAAAAACATTTTCGGTGAAGAGAAAGACCCTTTTACCTTACTTAATATTAAGAAAGCGCTCGAAGCCTATGTAAGGTCTTTGCAGGCCTTATCATCCCACTATGATAAGTTTATAAAAGGAGATTCAGCAGCATTAACGATCAGTGCGCAACAGGGCATGCGTTTATTTTTTTCGGATAAATTAAAATGTGCTTCCTGTCATCAACCTCCTTTATTTACCACTGTAGCTATCACCCATAATAAAGACAGTGTGTACTTCAATACTGGTCTTTATAACATACATGATTCCGGCAGCTACCCTGTCGCTGATGTTGGTATCGCAACTATTACTGGCGATGCAACAGATAATGGTAAATTCAAAACACCTTCTTTACGCAATGTTGGCCTTACAGCTCCCTATACTCATGATGGAAGTGTCAATACACTGGAAGAAATGATTGACATTTATCAGAGAGGTGGAAGAACAATCAATAGCGGACCTTATCAGGGCGATGGAAAGCTGAATCTTAATAAAGATCCTCAGATCACTGGCTTTGCATTGTCAACTAATGAAAAAAAACAGCTGATTGATTTCTTATTGGCCCTCACTGATTCTTCGGTCCTGGTAAACCCTGCATTTCAAAATCCATTTCCTTCCAACAAATGATTATTTTTGGCCATATCAATAGCCTGATGCATGAATGAATCCTTTCGTTTCCTTTTTCCCTGCATTCTTTTAATACTCCTTGCATCCTGCAATAATCAACAACAGGCTGATCATAACACCGCTACTGATACGTCGTATGCGGCTACATCTTATATCAATTCTGATCCGGCTGATTCCTCTATCGCTATTGTATCGGCAAGAAGCAAACGTATTGATAGTGCATTGGCACAACCGGTACCTGTACTTTTTTTACAAAATATCGATAACAATAAAGCGCTTGCCCAGATCATTGCCAGTAATGATCCACGCTTTCGCGAAACACTTTTTGATAAAGCGTCCGGTAAGCCCTATCTCAATGAAGTATTTAATATCTATGCGGCCAGGCCACAGGAAATACCAGCAGGTGCTGATGCTTCTTCAGTATACAGGGTAGAGATGTATAATTATGCATTGAACCTTACAACGGTTTCGTTGGTTGATATTTCTGCACAGCAGGTAATTGCCGTGAATACTTTACCACAAACACAACCCGATCTGA
>JBDTPD010000245.1:0-6398 GCA_039932855.1 Chitinophagaceae bacterium
GATTTCGACGCCTGGATATCTGGTAATGGCAATACAGTTACCCGCGTTGATAATACTGTTGACATATTACAAACCGGCTCAGTGATCATCACACTATAATCTGTTGTTACAGGTGGCGATGCTTTCGGATTGGCAATGTCACTATTACTTAATCCGGCAGTTGGTGTCCATGAATAAATATCACCACCGGATGCCAGCAACCTGACAGAATCCTGCGAACAGATCTGTATACCACCATTGACAGCAAATACAGGAAGCGGTTTGACCAATACTTTTACAGAATCAGAATATTTACAATTATTAGCATCGGTAACTGTAACATGATACATGGTGCTATCTATTGGCGAAGCAACAGGATTATTGATACCCGCATCACTCAACGTAGCAGATGGCGTCCAGCTATAGCTGCTACCACCATTGGCAAATATCTGTACAGTTGCATTGGCACAGATGATGGTATCACGCGATTTGGTGATCGTTGCTTCCGGATGCAGACTGACAAGAACAGTGTCTTTAGCAATACATCCATTCACCGTCGTTCCTACTACATGATATTCTGTCGGCGCTATTGGTGAAGCAATCGGGTTGGCAGTATTCGCATCACTCAAACCAGTTGCTGGCGACCATACATAAGTTTGTGCGCCGGTAGTGGTCAATGTAACCGGACCACCTTTACAAACAGTGATATCATCAATTGTTTTTACTACTGGTTTTTCAACCGTAATTCTTACTGAATCTCTTTTTATGGTCATGGATGTAAAAGCAATATCATCGAGTGCAAACAATGTATTTGGCGCCAAATTCTTATTGACAATAGAAAGAACAGCACTGGTGCTGCTACCAGCGTTCCAATTGGCTGTAAATGGCACCCATGTACAAGTACCCTGCGTAAGCAAAGAACCTGCTTCAACTCCATTGATAAAGAAGTGTACATCGGCTCCGCTAAGGGCCTGCAATGTCGTTACCCAGGCAGAAAAATTATACGCAGTATTTGGAACCACGTTTATTGTTTCCTGCCACACCTTTATATCAGGAGAAGCAGAACCATTTACCTTCATCATATTGCCGGAGCCAGCTGCACGTTCTGTACATCCCGCTGCAGCAGGATTGAATGATTGTAAACTATTCGCTACAAAATATTGTCCCTGTATTGTTGAACTGGCGATGCTCGTATACTGTGTATTGAATCCTATATTTCCCTGTGAAAAATCACCATTCACTACCAGATTATTCCCCGGAACCAATGCAGTAAAATAATACATGATGTCCTGTGGTGTGGAAGTTGTTGGTTGCCGTAATAATGGATCATCAAGATAAGTAACCGGCGTCCAGCAAAAACTTGTTGCATCTACGGTACGCAATAGTTTGGTAGCACCGATACAGATCGTTGTATCCGGTGTAAGAATAATATTTTCTCTAAGAATATTCAGGTTGATCGCTTTGGTCAATGTATCTGAACAAAATCCATCGCTGGCGCTGTAACGAACATTATAAATTCCTTCTCCTGCATACGTATGCGCAGCGGTAAGTGAACCTATCAACGTATTGTTATCGCCAAAATCCCAATATGGATTCAATACATTTATTCCATTACCAGTGAATTGTACCGTAAGCGGCGCACAAGGATCGATTGTATAAGAAAAATCAAAATTCAACGGATCGATTGTAACAGAACTCAATACACTATCCTTACAACCATTCAGATCGGTAATGATCAGTTTCACATTATACGTACCGGCCGCAGCATAAGTATGACTTGTATTTTGCGTAGCAGCTGTATTGCCATCGCCAAAATACCAATCCCATGTACCTACCGGTGTTGTATTTACATAACCTAATCCTTCAAAGTCGAAACTCTTACAGGCAGTATGTGTTTTATTCATTTTTACCGAATCGATATTCGCCTTGAATACTACGGCATCGATCGGCAATACAAGATTATTGACAGTAGCGCCATTATCACCCGCAGTAGCACCCCATGGATCGTTGCCCTGGTTGAGATTAACACCACTCAAACCACCATTTACAGCAATAGATAAATTAGCATCTGCACCTGGTTTGTTTGTCCATACTATACCACCACCGCCACCACCACCAGGACCATGCAAGCCTTCGATCGGCTGCGCAATATTATCATCACCTTTACCGCCCTTGGCAGAAACTGACAACGGTGTAGTAATTGAAGTATAATTTAATAATATCGTACCACCGGCACCACCACCGCTTCTTCCATCATCATTGTTACCAATGATATGATTCACATCGCCACCATCGGCTTTTATTTTATAAGAAGACGCATCGATCGTGTTTGCAGAAATGATAACAATACCACCACCATTACCGCCGCCACCAAGCGGACTATCATCTTCGTGGCCGGCGCCACCGCCACCGCCAAGGAATACTCTGTTCGATACATTACTATAAGGCAACTGCAATCCTCCTACTCCACCATTGGTAAGATTGACGTTACACACTATACCAACATATTGCTTACCACCTTCACCACCTTTACCAGCATTACCACCACCAGCACCACCACTATTGGTAGAGTTACCACCACCGCCACCATTGGCGAGTTTACCACGACCACTTAACTTCTGTGTCGTATAAAGACCCTCTCCTTTTCTATTACCATTGATACCATTGTTATTGATCAGATAAAAACTGTCGATGTCACAATGATAAATGGCATTTCTTGTAGGGGCACCTCCGTTAAATCCTTTTCCGGTTACAGCAATATCTCTTCCGAGCGCAAGATTGTTCTGAACATTGAACGCAAGTACTCCTCCCTTGCTTCCATCCCATGGAAGACAGGTAAGTACATCATTGTTTGTATAATTGTCGAAATAAGGTACACGTATCAATTGCACCTTGCCATCAGGAAGATCATACTGTCTTGTCAATACATTTTTTAGTTCAATAACATTTCCTGCTTTTCCTTTTACATAATTGTATTCGTAATTACCGGCATTCTTATAATCCGTTACATTACCAAACGCAGCTGTATTGGTACTATCGATCACAGCACCTTTCATTTGCATGATGATGACCGTATCACCAACATTAAAGTCAGTAGCATTCTGTACGGTTATCTTATTATGGCAGGGCTCTAAAGAAAGAACAGGTGTGTATTTATTTATAATGATCGAATCACAGGTTTGTACAATTACCTGTTTACAAAAAGTTGTTTGTGTCGGCAATCCATCATCCAGCGTCAGGTTGATGTTATATGTTCCCGGCGTATTGTAAGTAATCGGTGGAGGATTCTGTAAGGTAGAGTTAGGAATACTGGCATTGGTACAACCCGCAAATCTTAATCGTGTGATAGTGTTGTTATCGGCATTGCTGACAAATGCATACAGATCCGGACCCTGTCTGAATATTTTACTGATAGATACAGGGAAACTCATGTTACCAATATTTCCAAATGAGCTGAGTGTTGGAACAGAGTTCAGATCATTATTGAAATTTATTTTTACCAGGTCATTGGAACCGATCGCTCCATTGACAGCAAACCCGATGATCTCACCACAGAATTTCATGATCGTAAGATCGCGTGGATGTTTGAGAATATTACCGGGATTACCAAGATTCACTCCTGTCGGCGTATTGAGTAATGAGTTACCAAAGTCTAAACGGGTAATGGACCAGTTACCAGTTGTTCTATCTAATGTGCCTCCATTGGTGATGAATACTTTCCAATCATTATTATCCTTGATCGCATAGATGCCATCAGGATAAGCAAGACCACCAATATTACCGAGGTTGATGGCAGTAGGAGTATTATTAAAACTATTGGTGAAATTAAATCGCGTAATGGTGTTATTGTCTCCATTGACAGTAAATCCATACCAGTTACCATTGTCCTGGAACACGTGAAGATCTAATGGCTGTGCCATATTACCGAGATTGCCCCAATCAGTGGCTACACCGGTAGTACTGGTAAGGGCTGCGCCAAAATCAATTTTTATTATTCGTTCGGTCACTGCCTGTAGCGAACTTCCTCCAACAAGGATCGCGTACCATCTGCCTTCATTTTGTACAATTTGTATTCCTTCTGCATAAGTAGGAATTTTCCCTCCAAAATTCCCGAGATCAGTAGCAGTAGGTGCATTCAATAAACTATTACCAAAGTTTAACCGGATCAATCTTCCCGGAACAAAGTTGGTTGAGAACCCATAATAGTTATTATTATAAAATGCATAATCCATGAAGGTCGGAACGCTCAGCAATCCTCCGACGTTACCAAGGTTTGCACCGATGGGTGGGTTATTCAGATTTCCCTGGCAGAAGTTCCAGAAATAACTGGTAGCACCAACTGATGTATTGGTAATGGTTACTGGTTTATTGACGCACACTACATCAGTGGCATCGAAACTGGCTGTTACAACTGGCGGTGGTGTCTGGCAAGTCTCAGGAACAAAATTGCAAACAGGATTTGTTTGCTGACTTGATGCATTACCAACCAATGTTCCGTTCCAGGTGGCATTACCTGTTTTGTTCAACAGGTTATCAAAACGATAATAAGCTAATAGACCTGTTTCGTTATCTGTTGGCAACGATGAACCCATGTATGTTTGAATAAGCGCCTGTGGTCTTACGACATTCCATATCCGCACTTCATTTACATAACCGATCAGCTGTGTATTATTGATGGTACCATCGTATAACCCAACATGTGTTTTGAAATTATTCTGAAACATAGTACCGGTTGCCGGCACACTGCTCATTAAATATCCATCGCGATAAAATTTCAACGTAGCGCCATCATAGGTCATGGCAACATGATATGTTTTATTCAGATCGATCTCGCAAATTGCTGGTGTAGCAAAGTAACCATTGGAAGTAGTGATCTCCGCTCCATTCGGTCGCAATAAATAATTCGCATCACTTGGTGTATTGTGTTTGGAAACAATATCACCTGCCCATGCTGCTCCCCCGGTATAAGGAGCGGTTCTTACAAACTGTGCCTCTACTGTAATATTTGTACCCGGTATATCCAGGTCACCGATATTAAAGTAACCGGGATTGTTACCCAGTTTCAACCATGTATCGCAACTTGATGCAGAAGGAACAAAACAGGAAACAGGAACAAAGGCACAAACGGTATTCGTTTGGTTGATCGCACAACTATTTATAATCGTACCGTTATAAGTAGCATTACCCTGTTGATTAGTGAGGTTGTTAAATACATAATGTCCCAACAGCCCCGGAGGAGATGCGGGTAATGGGGAGGTCATGTATGTATTCAGTTCATCCTGCGTTCTGCATACATTCCATATTCTTACTTCATTGATATACCCTAAAAATTGATTGATGCCTGTACCTGCTCCGCTTGCTAATTGTCCGATAGAGGCGAGCAGATCATTATTGATCAGGTCACCCGTACAAGGTGTTTGACTTATTAAATAACCATCACGATAAAATTTCAGTGTCGCCCCATCATACGTCATTGCCACATGATAATTCTTATTTAATTCTATCGGACATGTCTGGAAGATTGCCTGGTAACCTGTACCTGTTGTATTGATCTCACATCCATTTGGCAGCAATGAATAATTCACATCGCCTTGTGTAGTATGTTTTGAAACAAGGCTACCATAATATAATCCGCTATTCAATGCAGCAGTACGATTGAATGTTGCTTCAATCGTTATCTGGTTACCGGTAACATCAAGATCGCCGATATTGACATAAGAATTACCACCGGTTATGTTTAGCCAATTATCACAAGCAAGCGTTGTTTGCCGTGAATAATCAGGTACTTCCTGAGAATAAGAAAAAGTCGTTGTTGCTAATGCGCAAAAAAGAAAAATTATTCTCTTAAAAAAAGAGAAGGAAGAAAAAGAGGAAGGTTGATTACCCGGTAAGTCAGGCGTAAAATCAGGTCGTTTTTCAAGTGGTTGCCTTGAAAAAGCTAGCAGTTTGAAATTCATTGGAGGGCTTCGGTGGCTTATACTCTACAAATCAGTTTAGGTCGGGTGTAAAAGTAGTAGCCAGTCGCCAGAAAAACCATTATTTTTCCGAAATATATTGCAAAAATAAGTTAAGCCCCTTTCGCTTCCTTTCATCGAGTTGATAGCTCAAATGCAGGGTGTAGTATTTCTTCAGATCATAAATCTCAAAAGGGTTTTTGGCCACGATCTCATCGATTCGGTCCAGCCCAAGCGCATTGGCCTTATCGAATTCTTTAATAAAATCTTCATCTAATGGCTTGGTACTCACCCATGCAGCAAATACAAAGGGCAACCCGGTGATGGACCTCCATTCTGAGCCAAGGTCATAGATAAATGTCGATATCTTTCGCTGCTCCAGCGCCCGGTCGCCAATGACCAACCCGGCCGTAGTGCCTTTGATCTCCTGCCGGTAGCTTTCGTCAGTCGCCTGGATGATACGGG
>JBDTPD010000246.1:0-6385 GCA_039932855.1 Chitinophagaceae bacterium
AGAAGTACAGTTGCCAATTTTATTCGCTTATTAAAATTGCCACCAGATATTCAATTGGCTGTTCGTAATGGTGAATTGAGTATGGGTCACGCAAGAGCGCTGGTTAATGTTGATACAATTGACAAACAATTATACATCTATAAAGAAATTAAAGAAAAAGGTTTGTCGGTCCGCCAGACAGAAGCGCTTGTACGCAATATGTATAAAGAAGGCGGCGGTGTTAAAAAAGTTTCAAAAAGTTCACTCCCTTCTGCATTCCAGAAAATTGAAGATAACTTAGCATCCCATTTCAGCACCCGCGTAAAATTAAAACATAGCAAAGGTGGCAGCGGGCAGATCATCATCGATTATTATTCCCAAAACGAACTGACCAAGTTGTTACGGGAAATGAATGTTGATGCTGAGTAAACGGGACGAACAGCATGAAGCATATCGACGAAATAACAAATCATCAATCTACTGGTAAGCCATCGATGGCTGATAAACTTGTTGCGTTTTTTGCCGTTGCTAAATTAATATACTTACCCCTTACTTTATTATTACTTATACTTTCTGCTGCGTTACATGCACAGGATAAAGCAAAAAAAGAGATCCTCGATTCAGCAGGCGCTGTTACAACAACTACTACCATCATTGATACGTCTGCATCTGGTAAGGTTACAAAGAAAACAAGAGAATACAATCCGGGCAAAGCCGCTTTGCGTTCGGCGATATTCCCGGGGCTTGGACAGATTTATAATAAGAAATACTGGAAGTTGCCAATCGTCTATGGAGGATTGGGCGCATCAGGTGCTGTTTTTTTTTACAACCTGAAAAATTATAAGAATACAAGATTTGCTTACCGGGTAAGGTACAATATGCGGGTCAATAGAACTGACTCTGCTTTATTCGTAAAAATCAAACCCACCGAATTACAGGCATTCTCTGAAGAATCGCTTCGGTTTTACCGCGATCAGTTCCGCCGTGATATCGATTATTCCGTTCTTGTCTTTGTATTGTTATGGGGATTGAATGTCGTCGATGCCGCTGTTGATGCGCACCTCAAAGCATTTGATGTAAGCCCTGATCTCAGTCTCCAATTCAAACCCGGGTATAGTGAAATGGCCGGAACAAATGGCGTGAGTTTGGTTTTGAATATCGGGAAAAGAAAAACGGCCCTCCTTCCTTCAAGGTTTTAAGAATACTAATTATTATTTTTTGACTCACTAATGGATGCATTGCTCCGTAGGAGCATCCTGTTTACAGAACATCTATCTACCAGCAGATTAAGGCTCCTATGGAGCCAATTTATATTATCTGAACATTACTATAAACAGGATGCTCCTACGAGCAATGCTGCAATCATGATTTTAATATCAATTGTCTGAACCGGGATTTGGGTGGATTAAAAGGATTTTAGGAATAAAGAAGCCTCAAAATATTTTTGGGGCTTCTTGCATTATAGTATCTTCCAATTTTTCTTATAAATCCTTTTAATCCACCCAAATCCCGGTTCAGACATTCTTAAAAAATTATTATGCGCATTGCACTTCTTGGTTACGGCAAAATGGGAAAAGCTATCGAAGAAATTGCTCTCGAAAGAGGACATACGATTGTATTGAAAATAGATGAAAACAATACAGGCGATATGACGAAGGAAAACCTCGCAAAGACTGATGTAGCTATTGAATTTACCAACCCGCATAGCGCGTATGATAATATTAAAAAAACGATCGGGTTTGGAATACCAATCGTTAGTGGCTCTACCGGCTGGACAGACAAACTGGGTGAACTGGAAGCGTATTGCAAACAACAAGGCGGATCGTTTATCTATGCCAGCAACTATAGCGTTGGCGTTAATATTTTCTTTGAAGTAAATAAGAAACTCGCCGCTATGATGGAATCACATCCTGAATATGCCATCACGATGGAAGAAATTCATCATACACAGAAAAGAGATGCGCCAAGTGGAACGGCTATCTCATTGGCTGAACAAATAATGGGACAGGTAAAAAGAAAAAAGAATTGGGTGAATGAAGAAAGTAAAGATGAAACCAATCTTCCTATTATCAGTAAAAGAATAGACCCGGCACCCGGTACCCATTCCATCAAATATTCTTCTTCGATCGACGATATTGAGATCATTCATACGGCACATAATCGCAAAGGATTTGCAATCGGCGCCGTATTAGCAGCCGAATTTATCAGCGGCAAAAAAGGTGTTTTTACTATGAAAGATGTCCTTGACTTGTAGGGATCACAATCAAGAATTATGAATTGGGCGTAAAGAATACGATATTCATAATTCTTAACTCATAATTCTGAATTCACATTGGGTATACTGAGTAAAGACGTGGCTTTATTATGAAGAGAGGTATACAAAACATATGGCTTGCCTGCATATTGATCGTGATAACGAATGATACCATCGCGCAAACAAAAGAAATAGATTCCCTTCACCAGCTTGCAGCGATAAGTAAACCCTCAAAGCAGTTTGACCTATACCTCGATCTTGCTTCACACACCCGTGATGTAAACCCGGATAGCGCAGTCTCATTTGCCAATAAAGCCCTTGACCTCGCTCAGAAAGCGAATAGCGATGATCAGAAGATGCTTGCTTTCTTTATGCTTGGCCGCATCATTACTGTTAAAGGGAACTATCATGTAGCGATAAAATATTTTGAAGAATCACTTCAGCTTTCTCAACCTGATCATAAAGATTCTGTCACCGCATTATCCCTGAATGGCATCGGCTCCTGTCTTTGGCAATTAGGCAAACATGCTGAAGCATTGGAAAACCATTTCAAAGCGCTTAATATCCGCGAACGCATTGGAGATTCAATCGGCGTAGGCATATCCAAGGTGAATATTGGAATGGTTTATCAAACGCAGGAGAAACTTCCATTGGCTGAAAAATATATCCGTGAAGCATTGGGTATTTTTAAAAGAAGAACCGAGATAAGCTCACAGATAAGTGCTACGCACACACTCGCCAATATCTATGGCATGCAGGGAAAGATTAAAGAAGCGTTCCTGCTGGATGAAGAAGGGATTGTAATGGCCGATAAAATACACAGTGAATTTTCAAAGGCCTTATTTTTCGATAACATGGGCAATTGTTATCTCTATAACAATCCGCCTGATTATAAAAAAGCGTTTTATTATTTTACCCGCACCCTTGAAATTGATTCTGCTTTTGAGAATAAGAAACAAATGAGTGACAGCTATTCCAATCTCGGAGGCGTATTCTTTGAACAGAAAAAATTTGCAGAAGCTATTCCTTACTTCCAGCGAAGCGTGATGTTAGCAGATGAATCAGGATATACACAGGGGAAATTAAAAACATTGCAACTACTATCGCGGGCCTATGGTCAATCGGGGAGAACAAATGAAGCATTGGCTTCTTTACAGGCTGCTATGAATATAAAGGACAGTCTTGTCAATAGTGTCAGTGAGGATCGCATTGCTGAAATGCAAACGGTATATGAAACAGAAAAGAAACAACAGCAGATCAATTTGCAACAGGCACAACTCAGTAAGAAAAACTTAATTCTCATAGCAACGATCTCATTAGCCATCCTGTTGGCGCTATTAGGTATTTCTGCCTGGTTGCGTTACAGATTAAAGCAAAAGAGCCGTTTACAATCAGAAATTATCCATCAACAGGAGATCGCTACCCATGCGGTGATTAAAGCAGAGGAAAATGAGCGGCAACGGATCGCAAGAGACCTGCATGATGGAGTTGGACAAATGATGAGTGCGGCAAAGATGAATTTATCTGCCTTTGAATCGGATATACAATTTTCTAATAAAGAAGAACAGGCTTCATTTGAAAAGATCATTGGTCTGGTGGATGAAAGCTGTAAAGAAATTCGCAGTGTCTCACACAACATGATGCCGAATGCATTGCTGAAGAATAATCTTGCTGCAGCCATCATGGATTTTACAGATAAGATCGAGAAGAAATCGTTGCAGATCCATTTATATACTGACGGACTTGATGAACGTCTTGATGCTACTACAGAAATTGTATTTTACCGTATTATACAGGAATGTGTAAATAATGTGATCAAACATGCGCAGGCAACTACGCTTGATATTTCTATTATAAAAGATAAAGAGGGCATCAGCGCCACGATTGAAGATAATGGCAAAGGATTTGATATATCAGCAAAAGAAAATGCAGAAGGGATCGGCCTGAAAAACATTGTCACCAGGGTAGAATATTTGAAAGGGACCATCGAATTCGACTCCTCTCCCGGCCGCGGCACTTTGATCGCTATAAACGTACCACATCGATAACACCTGCTAACCGTATTTTATAACCAGGCATTTTTGTAAATGAAAACAGCATGAAGAAAGAAAAGATCACGTTAGCATTGGTAGATGATCACCAGATCGTAATCGATGGATTGATGTCGTTATTAAAAGGACATGCAGATTTTCGTTTTGCTTTCGCTACTACCGATTCTACCACCGTATTAAAAAAACTACAGGATTCGCCCGTAGACATTCTGCTCACAGACGTAATGATGCCGAAGCTACCAGGTAATGAACTGGCGAAACAGGTGAAAGAAAAATTTCCCAACATAAAAATACTTGCACTTTCCATGAGTGGCGAAGGTGATATGGTGAATGAAATGATCAATGAAGCAGACATTTCTGGCTATGTGATGAAGAACATTGGTAAAAATGAGCTGATCCGTGCGTTAGAAAAAATTGCTGCAGGTGGTATTTATTTCAGTGAAGAGATCATCGAAGAACTTAAACGCACCAATGATCGCAAAAAGCAAAATGAAGAGGCACATCTCACTGCCCGCGAAATAGAGATCATCCGGTTAATAGAAAAAGAATACAACAACAAACAGATAGCAGAAGCGCTGTTCATCAGCGAACGCACCGTTGAAACACATCGCAAGAATATTTTCCGGAAAACAAATGCGAATAGTTTGATTGGGCTGGTCAAGTATGCCTATGTCCATAAATTGATTTGAAGATGTGCTGATCTGGAGATGTGCTGATTAGCGTGTTATTATTTAGTCCGGCTTAATTATACAGGGTATGCCGTTTCCAAATCGTCAAGTCAGCACATCACCAAATCATCACATCACCAAATCAATCTCTCATCCGCATTTTTCCACCGCTGGTAACAATCTCCATCACCTGCTGATTTTTCTCCCTAGCTTCCGGCAAAACTCTCTATATGCAGAAAATACTTTTACTTTTCTCTATGGCGCTATTGATCAGCGTCAGTTCATTTTCCCAGATACCCTTGACGGTATCAGCGAGCGGTGGCAATAAAAAAGCCTCCGTGAGCGAACGTATAGGTCTTACCGATATCACTATTCATTACGACCGTCCCGGTGTAAAAGGTCGTGAAGGAAAGATCTGGGGCCAACTGGTTCCGGTAGGTTTTACCGACCAGGGATTTGGCAGCAGCAAAGCAGCTCCCTGGAGAGCAGGCTCCAATGAAAATACCACGTTTGAATTTTCTACCGATGTCATGATCAATGGTCAGCCATTAGCAGCAGGTAAATACGGTTTCTTTATCGCGTATGATCCGGCTGAACCAACACTTATTTTTTCAAAGAATTCTACTTCATGGGGCAGCTTCTATTATGATCAGGCTGAAGATGTATTGCGCGTGAAAGTAAAACCAGAAACGCTTGACAAAAGTGTAGAGTGGCTGAAATATGAATTTAGTAATGAGACAGCAAATTCTGCTACCATCTCATTGCTGTGGGAATATTTAGTGATCCCTTTCAAAGTTGAAGTGGACTTTAACAAAGAGCAAATTGCTTCTTTCCGTCGTGAACTCAGAACCGATAGAGGTTTTATCTGGCAAAGCTGGAACCAGGCTGCTAATTGGTGCGTACAAAATAATACCAATCTTGACCAGGCATTGCAGTGGGCCGATAGCGCCACCAGTATCAACTTCGGTGGTGACAGAAGTTTCCAGGCATGGTCTACCAAAGCGCAGATATTAAATAAACTAGGTCGCGGAAATGAAGCATTGACCATCATGAATACTGCAATGGGGTTTGCATCAATGAATGAAATTCATCAGTATGGCCGGTCATTATTACAACTAAAGCAGAATAAAGAAGCCCTTGAGATTTTCAAAACGAATTTCCAGAAAAACCCTAACCAGTTCACAACAGAAGTCGGACTGGCAAGAGGCTACTCTGCTAATGGAGATTACAAGAATGCATTGAAGTATGCTACCATGGCCCTGCCATTAGCGCCAAATGCATTGAATAAAACGAGTGTGGAAGGGATGATACAGAAGTTGAAGGAAGGGAAAGATATTAATTAGCATTCAAAATTAAAAAGTCAAAAATCAAAAAAGGCTCGCTACTATAGTGAGCCTTTTTTGATTTTTGACTTTTTAATTTTGAATTATTTT
>JBDTPD010000247.1:0-6360 GCA_039932855.1 Chitinophagaceae bacterium
ACGCGGCTCGTTATCAACACATAAAAAACTCTTTCGGGCCTGAAAAAAACAGCTAAATCTTTTGCAGGTTAGTTGTCATCCCCTACCTTTGCACTCCCAAAAGAAAATTGGGTTTTTGATATATGTCTCAGCGAATCAGAATAAAATTGCAGTCTTACGATCACAATCTGGTAGATAAATCTGCCGAAAAGATCGTAAAAACAGTTCGCAGTACAGGCGCTGTAGTAACAGGACCTATTCCCCTGCCTACCCGCACCAAGATATTTACTGTATTGCGTTCGCCCCACGTAAACAAGAAGAGTCGTGAGCAGTTCCAGTTATGTACGCACAAGCGTTTACTGGATATCTACACGTCTTCCAGTCGTACTGTTGATGCGTTGAGTAAGCTTGATCTTCCCAGCGGTGT
The DNA here is from genome assembly GCA_039932855.1 of Chitinophagaceae bacterium. Taxonomy (GTDB): domain Bacteria; phylum Bacteroidota; class Bacteroidia; order Chitinophagales; family Chitinophagaceae; genus JAJKIP01. The sequence continues at coordinate 407 of JBDTPD010000247.1, forward strand.
GGAAGTAGAGATCAAAGCATGACGGTGGATCAGGCTGATAAACCTGATCGTAACGTTATTTAGTTCTTATAAATTAAAAGATGGCCATCTCTCAAAATTATCAGCAAGCTGGTAATCCAAAAGAGCTCTGGTATATTACATAAAACAAGCCATTCAGGGTTTGTTTACTATCGGTACTTCTGATCCCGGATACGGGACGCCTTTGGCGGATAAAGGAAAAGGTCGGTAGCAAACGGGGATTGAAGTGTTATCATTAGCATACTGCTAATGATTTACTGTCCCAATAATCCTGCAGGCATAAATTGAATAACATGAAAGGTATTATTGGGAAAAAGATCGGAATGACGAGCATCTTCGATCCCTCAGGTAAACAAACTGCCTGTACAATCATCGAAGCAGGCCCATGCGTAGTTACGCAGGTCAAGACCAAAGAGTCTGACGGTTACAGTGCACTTCAGCTTTCTTATGGCGACAAAAAAGAAAAGCACGCTACTAAAGCCGCGATAAATCACTTCGCAAAAGCGCAAACAGCTCCAAAAAAATTCTCTACAGAGTTCCGCGATTATTCCATCGAAAAAAATATTGGTGAAACTATTACTGTTGACATTTTCGCAGAAGGCGAAAGCGTTGAAGTAGTAGGTATTACAAAAGGTAAAGGATTCCAGGGTGTTGTTAAACGTCATGGATTCCATGGTGTTGGTCAGCAATCACATGGTCAGCATGATCGTCAGCGTGCACCAGGTTCACTCGGTAACTCATCCGACGCTGCCCGTGTAATGAAAGGAATGAAGATGGCTGGTCGTATGGGTAATGACCGCGTGAAGCTGAAAGGATTGAAAGTAATAAAGGTATTTACTGATAAGAATTATATTCTCGTTAGCGGTTCTGTACCGGGTTACAACGGATCAATTGTTTTAATCCAGAAGAATAAGTAACCTATAAGGTTACTAACTAAAGACAGAAGCAGAAGAATAAATAAACCTTATAGGTTTAAAAAAACTAAAGAAAATGCAAGTCGAAGTTTTAAATAGCAAAGGAAAGAAAACAGGCAGATCAGTTGAATTGCCTGAAGAAATATTCGGTGCTGAACCAAACAACCACGTTATCTACCTCGCGGTGAAACAATACCTGGCTGCACAACGTCAGGGTACGCACAAGGTAAAGACACGTGCTGAGGTACAAGGTGCCAGCCGCAAGCTGCATCGTCAGAAAGGTACTGGTGGTAGCCGTAAGGGTAATATCCGTAACCCTTTATACAAGGGTGGTGGTACTATCTTCGGACCAAAACCACATTCTTACGATATCAAATTGAATCGTAAAGTAAAGGATCTCGCTAAGATCTCTGCTCTTTCTTACAAAGCAAAGGAAAATGCGATCGTAATAGTAGAAGATATCAACATGGATACACCAAAGACTAAAAACTTTATGGATATCCTGGGTAGCCTAAAGGTTGCAGATAAAAAATTGATGTTCGTAATGCCTGAGTACAATAGCAATGTACAAATGTCTATCCGCAACGTGCCTTCAGTTTTAGGTGTATTGCTCAGCGATATCAATACATATGATATTGTAAACTCTGAAGTATTAGTGCTTACAGAGAGTGCAGCAAAAATATTTTCTGAAGAAGAAAAAGCAGAAGCGTAAGATAATGTGATGATGTGCTGATTTGGAAATGTGAAGATGATCAGCATACAGAAGTAGTTCTTAACAAATAAAGGAGACGGGATGAGAAAAATAATTGTCACATCTCCAAATTTTAAAATTTTCAAATTAACAGAAGATGAGACTTTCTGAAGTATTGATAAAACCCATTTTGACTGAAAAGGCAAATGCACAGCAGGAAAAACTGCGTCGCTATGCTTTCAAAGTGGATAAAAAAGCAAACAAGCTGGAAATCAAAAAAGCAATCGAAGGCTTTTATGGTGTAACAGTAATAGGAGTGAATACTTCTATAGTTCCTGCCAAGGATAAGAGCCGTTTTACAAAAACGGGTATTACCAAGGGACGTAAGTCAGGTTACAAAAAAGCTTTTGTAACAGTGGCTGAAGGTGAAACAATAGATCTGTATTCAAGCATCTAAGTTTCCCAAAGAATGGCAATCGACCGCCGCGAAGTGTTGAACTATTGATTTTAAAATTTGAATCTAGAACATGGCATTAAGAAAATTTAAACCGGTAACAGCAGGAACACGTTGGAGAATTGGTAATGCGTATGCTGAGATCACTACCAACATACCTGAACAAAGCCTGTTGGAACCTAAGAAAAGATCAGGAGGTCGTAATTCTTCAGGTCACCTCTCTATGAGATACAGAGGCGGTGGTCACAAGAAGAAATACCGTGTGATTGATTTTAAGAGAAACAAACAAGGTATGGAAGCTACCGTGGTGTCAATTGAGTATGATCCGAATCGTACTTCATTCATCGCACTGGTACAATATACTGATGGTGAGAAAAGATATATCATCGCGCCACAAGGATTACTGGTTGATCACAAAGTGATCAGTGGTAAAGATGTAGCGCCTGAAATTGGTAATGCATTACAAATGAAAAATATGCCATTGGGTACCAATGTGCACAACATTGAAATGCAACCAGGACAAGGTGGCAAGCTGGCACGCAGCGCAGGTTCATCTGCACAGCTGACCAACAAAGAAGAAAAATATGCCGTGTTGAAAATGCCTTCCGGTGAATTGAGAAAAGTATTGATCAATTGTTTTGCTACTGTCGGTGTTGTAAGCAACAGCGATCACAGTTTGCAGAGCATGGGTAAAGCAGGTCGTAACAGGTGGAAAGGTATCAAACCAAGAAACCGTGGTGTAGCGATGAACCCTGTTGATCACCCGATGGGTGGTGGTGAAGGTAAAGCATCTGGTGGCCAGCCTCGTAGCAGAAATGGTCAATACTCCAGAGGTCTGAAAACACGTACCAAAGGAAAAGGAAGTGATAAGCTGATCATTCAACGTAAGAACGGAAGCAAAATAGCCAAGTAAATGATGTGAAGATGTGCTGATTTGAAAATGTGAAGATGATCAGCATGGTTTATAAAAGTTATTAATAGAAATAAGAAGACGCGGAAATTGGATTCATTTTCAAATCTTCAAATTATCAAATTATCAAATTAGAATATGGCACGTTCGATTAAAAAAGGCCCTTATGTAGCAGCTCATCTTGAAAAGAAGGTAGTAGCTATCAATGACGGCAAAAACAAGAAAAGTGTTATCAAAACCTGGAGTCGCCGTTCTACGATCACTCCTGATTTTGTAGGCCACACATTTGCCGTTCATAATGGTAATAAATTCATCCCTGTGTATGTTACCGAGTTCATGGTAGGACACAAACTGGGAGAGTTTGCACCAACACGCCAATTTAGAGGACACTCAAGCAAGAAAGTAGATTAACATTCCGGGACTTGATCCGGGAATTACCCGGGCCTGAACGGTAAATAAAAATAACAATGGAAGCAGTAGCAAAACTGAGAAATTATCCGACATCACCCCGCAAAATGCGGTTGCTGGCTGACATGATTCGTGGTCAGAAAGTAGAAACGGTATTGGCTGAGCTGGAGCATAATCCAAAGCATCCTGCAGTACCACTTCGCAAATTAGTGCTTAGCGCTATCAGCAACTGGAAACAAAAGAATGATGGCGGTGATGAAAGCAAGTTGTATGTAAAAACGATTTTTGTAGATGGTGCCAGAACGTTGAAACGTATGCGCCCTGCTCCACAAGGTCGTGGTTACAGGGTTCGCAAACGCAGCAACCATGTAACGGTGATTGTTGACTTAAAAGAAACAAAAGAAACAAAAGAAACCAAATAATGTGGTGATGTGCTGATTTGAAGATTTGGAAATGATCAGCATATTATAACAGTATTAATTAGAAATAAAAGCGAGTGGGGAAATAGGGATTCATTGTCACATTTCCACATTTTCAAATTATCAAATTAAAAAAATGGGTCAAAAAGCAAATCCGATTGGTAACAGGTTAGGTATCATCCGTGGTTGGGAATCCAACTGGTACGCTGATAAGAAGAATTATGCTACCAGGTTGATCGAGGATAATAAGATCAGGACCTACCTGAATGCCCGTATCAACAAAGGTGGTATCTCCAAAATTGTTATTGAGAGAACGTTGGGCAAATTGATCATCACCATTCATACATCCAAACCCGGTATCATTATCGGTAAAGGTGGCGGTGAAGTAGATCGGATCAAAGAAGAGTTGAAGAAACTGACCGGTAAAGAAGATGTGCAGATCAACATCCTGGAGATCCGTCGTCCGGAACTGGATGCAATGATCGTAGCGGACACTATTGCCCGCCAGATCGAAAACCGGATCAACTATAAAAGAGCTATCAAGATGTCTATCGCTTCTGCACTTCGTATGGGTGCTGAAGGTATCAAGGTAAAAGTAGCTGGTCGTCTGGGTGGCGCTGAAATCGCCCGTACAGAAGAGATCAAACAAGGACGTGTGCCGTTGCATACATTCCGTATGGATATTGATTATGCCAATGTATTTGCATTGACAGTTTATGGAAAGATCGGTATCAAAGTATGGATCTGTAAAGGTGAAGTACTGGCGAAGAGAGATCTGAATCCAAACTTCATCGGTGGCAAGAATGAAGCAGGTGACAGAAGAGAAAGAAGAGATGATGATCGTGGAGACCGTGGTGGTGGACATCGCCGTGACGACCGCAGAGGCGGTGGTGGTGGTGGCGGAGACCGCAGAGGTGGCGGTGGTGGAAGAAGAAATTAAAAAGAAAGCCATCAGCTATTAGTTTTTAGCTATTAGCATGGCATCAATAAGAAAAGATTTTGCTGTAAGCATTAAAAGCTAAAAAGATGTTACAACCGAAAAGAACGAAACACAGGAAGATGCAGAAGGGTCGCATGAAAGGCGATGCTAAGAGAGGCGCAACTATTTCCTTTGGATCTTATGCATTGAAAGCATTGGATCAGCATTGGATCACTGATCGCCAGATCGAAGCTGCCCGCCAGGCACTGACCCGTGAAATGAAAAGAGAAGGTAATGTTTGGATCCGCATTTTCCCTGACAAACCAATCACCCGCAAACCTGCAGAGGTGCGTATGGGTAAAGGTAAAGGTAACCTCGAGTTCTGGGCTGCCGTTGTAAAACCTGGTCGCATCCTCTTCGAAGTGGATGGTGTTAGTGAATCAGTAGCTCGTGCTTCATTGTCACTGGCTGCCGGTAAACTGCCGATCAAAACAAAATTCATTATCAGAAGAGACCTGGTAACAGCATAAAAATTTGAAAATTAAGTAAGATGTCAAAGAAATCAGATTTTGTAAAAAGCATCCACGGTATGAATGAGAGTGATCTCAAAGCGCGCCTGGAAGAAGATAAACTTCGTTTGAAAAAACTGGAGTTTGCTCATGCTATCTCTCCGTTGGAGAATCCAATGACCATCCGCGGAATGCGCAGGGATATCGCTCGCCTGCAAACGGAATTAAAGCTTAAGAAAGAACAAGCATAAAATACAAGCCATTAGCTATTAGCTGCGTAGCTATTAGCGGGCCATTATAGAAAAGATTTTGCTGTCAGCACTAATAGCTCACAGCTAATAGCTAAAAGCTAAAAAAATGGAAGAAAGAAATTTAAGAAAAACAAGGATAGGTGTTGTTACCAGCAACAAAATGGCCAAGACTATTACTGTTGCGGTAGAAAGAAGAGTAAAACACCCTATCTATGGTAAGTTCGTAAAGAAAACTACCAAGTTCCATGCGCATGATGACAAGAATGAGTGCAGCATTGGTGACGTAGTAAAAATCATGGAAACCCGTCCGCTGAGCAAAACAAAGCGTTGGAGACTGGTGGAAGTGGTTGAGAAGGTGAAATAAGATAAGAAGCTGTTAGCTATTAGTGATAAGCTATTAGTTAAGAGTAAGGAAAGAAATAACAATCGCTGGAAGCTGGCTAACAGCTAACAGCTAAATG
>JBDTPD010000248.1:0-6348 GCA_039932855.1 Chitinophagaceae bacterium
CGTAATTAAAGTTATCAGCGATGTACAGATCACCGTTACTATCAAATGAAAGATTGGTAGGACTTATTTCTGCAGCCGTAGCAGGTCCATCATCACCACTGGTTCCGGCAACACCTGTTCCCCCGATACGAGTGATGATACCGGTAGCTACTGTAATTTTTCTTACCACATTATTCCCGGCAGTGTATAAATTACCGGCATTGTCAACAGTAAGATCAAACAGGTTATCAACTTTTGCATTGGTAGCTGCACCACCATCACCTGTAGTACCAGCTATACCAGTACCTGCAATAGTAGTAATGATGCCGGCAGGAGTTACTTTCCTGATCCGTTTATTTCCATAATCGGCTATATAAAGATTACCGGCATTGTCTACTGTAATAGCAGACGGTGAATTTAGCCGTGCAGCTGTTGCCGGACCTCCGTCACCACTGAAACCAGCATAACCATCTCCCACGATTGTACGGATAATGCCTGTTGATAAATTGACCTTTCTGACTATACACGATCTATCATCGGAGATGTAAAGATTATTTGCATTGTCGCAACAGATATCAGTCATGTGACCAAACAATGCCTGGTCCACCGGTCCGCCATCACCACTATAACCAAGATTACCCGCTTCATTAACAAGACCGGCAACATGCATCATAATACCTGCGGGTGTGATCTTGCGGATAGCATTTCCGGATACATCGAGAAAATAAATATTGCCAGCGTTGTCAACAGCAAGTTGATAAGGTGAATCCATTGTTGCATTGATAGCAGGTCCGCCGTCACCTGTTTCACCTTGTGTGCCGTTACCGGCTAAGGTGGCCATGCGGCCAGCAGGAGTAATAATGCGGATATATTGTGATCGCTCTTCTGCGATCAATAAATTTCCTCCTGGAAGTTTTAAAATACCAGTTGGTCCGGCAGTAGCTGAATAAATGGCAAGATAGCCATCAATACTATAGCCTGGTATTCCGGGAACACCAGAGACAGTCGTGATGATTTGCGCAGTAATAGTTTTAGAAAAAACGATCAGGCAGAAGAGAGTGATATAGCGTTTGAGGCGCATGATGGTGGTGGTGGGATGATTAACCAGTTAATGGCTAATCGTTTAGGAACAGGATATTTATTATAATTCTATATTTACAAACAACTATAAAAATAGACAAGGATATATGCATTGTCACTCCCATGAATATGGGATATTGTGGATTATAGTCGGTGCACTAAATATGGATTTTCATTACTTGAGTATTAAATATTGATTGTTGATTATTGAATATTCAGCATCAGTTGAAAAAAAATATTTAATAATCAATAATCAATAATCAATGCTCAATGGCGCCTGGGTTAATTTGTGTTTGATTAAAAATTTTTGCAAAATGAAAAAATCATTTGCTATCTTTTTGCTTTCCTTGTTCATTCACCAGGCGCCAGTGCTTGGACAAAAAATTTCAGATGATAATAACCATCACGCTGATTCGGTGTTACTTATTACCGAATGTAAACTGGAACCAAAGCAGGTAGGTTGGATCTTTACCGGATTGGAAATTATAGCCGGCTTTCCCGGCGGCTCTGCTAAATGGTTTGAGTTTTTTAATAAAAATTTCAATTTCAATTTTATTAGTCAAAATATGGGAGATACGGTTCAGCAGTTCCGTGATTCCATCGTTGTAAAATTTGTAGTGACCAGGGATGGAAAGGTCTGTCATGTAATAATGCAGAAAGGGAACTCAATACTCGAAGAACCTGTTAAACGTTTGCTGGCAATATCGCCAGATTGGGAGCCAGGTTTAAATGGAAACAGGTTATTGAATTCTTATCGCACTCTGCGAATAGATATTTATATTAATAAAGCAAAAGGTATCAGCAGGATTGAGCGGTATATTAATTCGTATTACAGGTTGAATGACCGGTAAGATAATTTACTTTACGTAGGATTCTACGACGATGTCTCGCCCAACAGTATCCTAAAATTCCAGACTCTTCCGGGCGGACTCGTCGATGACGCCTTTAGAAGAAGATTCACCAGACAATTTTCAAAGAACCTTATTGGTAAATACCTATTGTGACGAGTCCGCCGGAAGAATCATTTTATTTGTTATATAATGCTGGCGAGACATCGTCGGGGAAAGAGTAAGAAAAATCAATACAATGGGACTATTCTTTTTTTTCTGAAATCATTGAGGTTCAAATATTCTATCTTCACCCTTTGCTCTACTACAAACCTTTTTATGAAAAAAAATATTCTATTTATCCTTTCAATTGTCCTGTTCACCTGCACCCAGGCCGCCGAAACCGAAGGTTACTACATTTCCAAAACAAACGATACCGTCCGCGGAAAAGTAGACGTCATTGTCAAATCCAACATCATTCGTTTTGATAAAATGACATTCGACGTTAAGTTTTCTGTCAACGGAGAAAAATTTAAAAAGATTGATCGTGAATCAGTCAATGGATTTGGATTTACCTATGAAGGAAAACAATATGACTTAGTTACCTGGAACGTCAAAGCCAATAAACAACTGTATCTTATTTCCCCGTTAGGTGATGTGGCCCCTGATGGTATTTATTTTATTGTACGTTCAGAAGAAGGTGCTATGCCTATCTATTCATTGTTTCAGCAAATAGATGATAACGCCTATAAGAATACGAAGCCTGGTGCTGCTGCTCCCGATGCGGCGGATTACCGGTATGTATTTAATGGATATAAAGTAAAGCGTGATATTATCTTCCATCATCCTGCCAAAGGATATATCTATATTTCTGACAGGTACCCATTGACAATGAAATTTTCAGAAGCACTGGCGTATCTCGGATTAGAGGATGAATTTACCAGCACATTATCTCCAAAAAATAAGGACCTGCTGGATATTGTCAAAAAGTATAATCAATGGAAGACAGCCAGGTAATCTGATTATTTAATTTTCTTTGCCCGTAAGGCGACTTGTACATAGAAATTTCCGGAGTTAATAGCCATTCAATCAACAAAGCAGTAAGGACCTGAATTACTATCAATTACTTTTCTCCACCACGGTCGTTGTCCATTACGCCCAATCATCTATCACAGGGAATAGTAACCGTAAGCGTGAAGCCGCTATTCTTTGCTGTTTTTATTTTTATATGTCCGTTAAAAAGGCTGAGGCGGTCCTTAATATTCCGTAAGCCAATACCTTTTAATTTCTCAGTGCTATCCATGCCTTTACCATTATCGGCAATACTCATTTTAAAAAGCCCATCTGCATTGAGTAATTGGATAGTAACTTTAGTAGCGTCTGAATGCTTGACGATGTTTGTGATCTGTTCCTGCGCTATCCTGTATATGCTTAACTTTTTTTCGCTGTCGAGCAGATCCTCCCAGAAGTGGTCGGTATCAAACAGCACTGTTATCCCCGAAGCTTCAAGCATCGTCTGCGTTAATTTTTTCAATTGATCCTCGAGGGTTTCAGTTTCGAGATCGGGGCCTACAAATTCATGAGCGATCTTCCTGTTTTCACGAATGGCCGTCTGCAGATTAGCCATCGATGTTTCAATTAGTTCGTCTGTATTCTCTGGCCTTCGCCTGATCATCGAAAGCATGAGGTTAGTACCTACCAGGATCTGGTTGATATTGTCGTGCAATTCAGAGCCAATGGCTGTTCTTTCTTTTTGCTGCGCGTTCAGCATAGCGCGTGTTATCTTCTTGTGTTCCTGTAGTTTGCTTTCTAACCGTTCTTTTTCCAACCGGCGCAGCTCGGAGATGTCGATATGCATGACTACCGCACCAGTGTATTCTTTTTGCCTGAGCGGTGTTACTACCATTCTGAACCATCGCTTTGTTGTTTCAAAATGACAGGAGTACTCAAACTCAAATTCCGGTTTGTTATAGAACAGTACGTCTTGTAATCCTTTTGCTGCCAATTTGCTATCTGCCATCCCCAGACCATGAGAATTACCCGATATGGTTATATAATTATCACCAATGCAATAGTTTTCTCCCATAAAACCATTTTCACAGGCAAACTTTTTCCACGAATCATTTACATCGACAATTAAACCTGTTTTATCGAGTAATGCAATACTGGCTGGAAGCGTATTCAGGATGGAAGACAATCTTTCTGCCATCACTTGTTTTTCAGTGAAACTATTTTGTAATAATTCCTCTGCTTTTTTTCTACCGGTAATGTTCCTGGAAAAACAGGCCGTGCCTATAACTTTCTTTTTTTCATAGATGGGATAAAAAGAAAGTTCGGACCAGAATTCAACCGGCGAATCATTGCGCTGTGTGATCATAAATGTTTCACCGGCAAAAGCACGTTCGTAATAATTTTTATATTGTTGTAGTTGTTCTTCGTTGATAGCTATACGAAGAATATCTTCTCCTTTTTCTACTTTTGTGCCAGAAATTATTTTAACTATATCATCAAACGCCTGGTTGTAAGTCATTAGTTTGAAATCCCGGTCTACGCTCCACATCATGTCCCGCGTATTATTGATCAGGGCATGCAGATTATTATGATCGAATTCATGTTGTTGTTCGGCTATTTTTTTCTCCGTGATATCTCTGAAGAAGATGGAAAGTCCTTCGGGTGACGGATAAATATGATTTTCAAGCCATACCTTGAATGGTGGGTAATATTCCTGCAAATAGATATGCCGTTGCTCGTCAAAAGCTTTTTTATAAGCCGTATGAAAGGGATTGCCGGGTGCATCCGGAAATTCATTCCAGATGTTTTTTCCTATTAGTTCCGACGGTCTTTTATTCATGACCTCGCAGGCTTTTTTATTTGCATAAGTATAGCACCAGTCTTTATCGATCGCTACAAAGGCATCGGACACCCTTTCCATAATTGTCCGGTAGTTTTCTTCACTTTTTCTCAGTTCCTCTTCAATCTTTTTTCGCCGTGTGATATCAATAGATAGTATAAAAAGGCCTTCTGGTACCGGTTGTATACTTAATTCGAAGTAAGCTGATGTATTATCAGCAAAAGTAAACTCAGTTTCAAAGTGATCGGCTATCCGTTCCTTCATACACCTGTCAAGTGTTTTAAACAGATTTGTATGTTCGATTCCAGGATATATGTCGGATAAAGTATGACCAAGCAAATTCTCTTTTCTGGATTTACTATATTCCGCCAATGCATCGTTCACATAAATATACCGCCAGTTAAAATCATGGATCTGTATGCCCTCCATCATATTGTCGAGGTTTTGACGGAATTGTTTCTCACTCCTGATGATTTCTTCCGTACGTAGCTGCACTTTTTCTTCAAGCTTTTCATTTGATCTTTGCAGTTGTTCTTCCAGTTGTTTTCGTAAACTGAGATCCTTTATAATAAATGAATATGAATTGATATTGCCCAGATCGTTTTTAATCGCATTGACCGTAACACCACCAAAGAAAGATGAACCATCGGGCCGGAGGTAATCCATTTCATTTTTCCATACACCTGTGCCAGCTGCTTGTGTTTCAATTTCAGTTGTCAGTTGATCTGTCAGTTTTATAAACCCTAATTGCTTGCCTGTTTTACCGATTGCCTCTTCTTTGGAAATGGCAAACATTGTTTCAGCACCAGCATTCCAACTAATTATCCGTTTATCGGCTCCTCTCGAAAAAATAGCTTCTGATGATTGTTCTACAATACTGGCCAGGTAATTTACCTCGTCCTGCAATTTCTTTTGAAGAGTAATATCATATCCGACCGACACATAGCCGGTGATTGTTCCATGCTCATCTTTAATAATGCTGGAAGAAGCATGAACATAAATGATTCTCCCATCTTTTGTTTTTCGCTTTATTTCACCTGTCCAGTAATCTTTACGATCGATCTCTTTCAATACAATGTCCATTTCCTTTCCGGACATACTTGTTTGTAATAACTCATCAGGATTTTTGCCAATTATTTCGGAAGCTGGGAAGCCGTATAGATTTTCAGCGCCTTTGTTCCAGCTTATTACTGCCTGGTTCACATCTAAGGTATAAATAGCATCGTTTGACTGGTTGATCAGTGCCGTGAGTAACAGGCAGTCCTTCTCCGTTTTTTTTCGTTCGCTGATATCACGCGTGATCTTAACATATCCATATAATTCACTGTGCTCATCCCAGAGTGATGTGAGGACGAAGTTTGCAAAAAACATGGTACCATCTTTTCTCACCCGCCATCCTTCTGCCTCATAACGTCCATGTTCGTAAGCTTTTTGCAGATTCTTCAGCGGTTCACCCTGTTTAATTTCTTCCGGTGAATAAAACCGATCAATTGGCTGACCTATGATCTCATCACTGCTATATCCTTTCATATTTTCAGCGCCGCTGTTCCAACTGGCTACCAGGCCGTTTTTATCAAGAAGAAAAATTCAAAATAAAATTGAAATTTCCAG
>JBDTPD010000249.1:0-6339 GCA_039932855.1 Chitinophagaceae bacterium
ATCGGCTTTGTCTTTCAGGCGTTTAATCTGCAGTCGGTTGTAGGTAACAAGAAATCCTCCTTCAATTTTTAAGGCGTCGATTCTTGATAAATAAAAAAGAGCGTCTTCAATATTGCGATCTTCTACTGTTACCTTGAATAAGCCTGAAGATTGGTTCACGGCATTTTTTAAATCTAAAATTGAAAACTGAACTAATACATCTTCGCTCGCAGTATCGTTCATTTTTTTTGAGGCATCAACAAGATAACGTGCAATAGCGGCAGAGATATGCTGTCGGTTTTCTGCAGTTGATTTGAGATTAGCAAGCTCACTACGTGGCTGAATAGTAATGTGGTGCCTCGAGCCGTCCTCATATCTGAAATCAACTAAGTGGCGCAAACCCCAGAAATGTATGACTTCTTTAATGTTAATAACGGAGCATAACACGTTCTGAGCTTCTATTGCGGCAGTAATTTCTTTTAAGTTGTAAGTGTGGCGATACTCTTGCAATAGTTCTATTAATGCATTTTCAATTTTTGCAAATTTCTCCACAATGGCTGTCATTCTGCTGTTTGTTTCTGTACGCTTAACAAAAGCACTCAAATCCATTTCGTCCGCCAATATCCCCATATCTCTCAAAACAGTAATGATCCTTATCACGCGCTCTAGCTTTATCCCTAATTGATCTGCGATGTAATCAACCCTGGCTTCCGCTTCTTCATCAAGAGACGATATTTTACTTTTGCTTGAAAAGAGCTTTTTTATGATTCGCACTGCAACAGTTTTGTCAGCGGTATCAATCTTTGATGAACTTTCAATTTTTCGGATTGCTGCATCCGCGGTCTTTTCTTGTATACTGGTTGCGTACACGCTTGGGGTATTTTGCCCGCGCATGAGATATCCCGCCATTTCCAAAGCAGCAATTGCCGTAGTCACCCTGGTTTCTAACTGATTGATATTTTCATCCCATCCAGCTTTCCTGGCAATATCCAGAGCCGAACTAGAAGCATGGAGACGTACAGTAGTGATATTTTTAATCGCCCTCCAAATCTGGTTTATTTCCTGCTTTGTAATTTTCGATTGTTGAAGCAGATTAAAATGACTGTCAAGGTCTGATTCGCTAAAAAGGACATAACATCTGGCTTGAAGACTTTCTTTTCTGCCAGCCCTCCCTGCCTCCTGTACATAGTTTTCTAGAGAATCCGAAATTTCATAGTGAACAACCAGACCGACATTATCCTTATCAACACCCATTCCAAATGCAGAAGTAGCCACCATAATATTAACTCCACCGCTCACGAACTGATCCTGGTTGAACATTTTATCTCGAACTTCCATTTTCCCGTGAAAGTGATTTGCTGGAAATCCATCAGCGCTCAGTCTCGATGAAATTTCCTCAGCTCTTCGGGTTCTAGACACGTAGATGATTGTTGGACATTTGTGCTCCTCAACGATAGACCTTAATCTTGCGTATTTATCGTCTTCATCATTATGTTCAAAAACCTTATAACTTAGATTTGTCCGTCTTGCGGTGGACCGAAATATTTCCAGTGCCTGGTCCAACTCTGTTTTGAAGTATCCGCAAATATCTTCAACAACTCTTTGTTTCGCAGTTGCAGTAAAACAAGAGACAGGTATAGCGAATTCAAGTTGTTTTTCAATCCGGAGTTCCCTGATGAATCGACCTATATATAAATAATCCACGCGAAAATCCTGACCCCACGAGGAGAAACAATGCGCTTCATCGATCACGAAGCGTGAAATTTTCCGCTTTAGTAATAAGCGACGAATCGTATTTGATCTCAGTGATTCGGGAGAAATATATAGTAAAGTGGCAGTTCCGTCAGCTACTGACTCTATTGCTTCCATTCTTTCTACTGGATCTAGAAGGCCATTAATGTAAACGGCTCGCAGAATTCCTTTATTCCGCAGGTTATCGACCTGATCCTTCATGAGTGACTGCAACGGCGAGATGACAACTGTGAGTTCCCTTGCACAATCTCCGGCCATCAACGCTGGTAGCTGAAAGGCAATTGATTTACCTCCTCCTGTAGGAAATATCGCCAACAAGGACTTATGATTTAACGCCGCCTGAATGGCGTCCTCCTGAAGTTTTTGACCTTCATACTTTCGAAACTCCTTAAAATGAAAGTATCTGTCTAATGCAATATGCGGATCAAAGGCTTTAGCACAATAAGTGCATGTGACAGTGCATGGTGTGTTCGCCAGTTGCCGTACAATAGATTGTACGCGAGGATAATTTTTTAGAACCCAAGGTGGAGTTAAGGAGCCATCGGTTGCGAGTAAAAGACTAAGCGCATATGCAAAGGCAGCCGGACTTTCGTCTATCAAATCACTCGCTGATGCTTCCCGGCAAATTCGATCTGCAGCAATTTGGTAAACTTGTTTTACTAGTTCAGATCTGCTTTCAATTTTACTAACCTGCATCAGATCAAAAAAACCTTCAAATCCTTCAATGTTTGATAATAAAGTAGCATAAATCCGCTGCAAAACAATATGCAACTTTTTAAACGCAGCATATTCATCTTCGAAAAGCTGCTTTGCCTTTTCTGAATCGATTACTGGATTATTAAGATCACTCGTTTCAAGTTTATCATCCTTTAACAAATTGTGATAAGGTTTGTCTGGGAACAACAAAGGAGATAGCAGGAGTGTATCTATGACTCGAAATGGTCCTGTGGCGCCTCTTGCACTCTTTTTTAGTATTGGAAGATCATGGGCAACTATATTGTGCCCAGCGATATATTGATAGGCCTGCAAAAAGTTAATTAGCGCAGATGCAGAAGTATCCCTAAACCGTCTTCCATCAGTTGTGACAGCTCCGGTTTCAAAAATTTTCTTTCCGTCGTTTGACGTTTCTATGTCGAAAAACGCAATAGGCTCCAATAGGAGAAGGTTTGTTTAACGTCAAACAAGATAGTCAGATAGCAAGTAAAATGCAAGTCTTTATGGTTATTGCCTGCCTGTGTAGTGTGCCTTTAAGGAAGAGAAATCAAGCTAAAATCAGAAATAAACGGTTCTCACACTTGAAAGAAAAGGCTTCCAGTCTATGGGAGTTTGTTCGGACCGGACGGACTCGAACCCGTGACTTATGCCGTAATAGGGCAGCATTATAACCAACTGAACTATCGCCTTTCGCAGCCATCTTCACCTTTTATGACAGTTACAATTAGCCACAGGCTAATCATCAACTCCATAGGAGTTGTCTACCTTTCATTTTATATTGTGTTGGAGGCATATAAACTTAGGTATCAACTTTCGAAACGAATATATTGTTACCGCTACGTACCTTTGTAAATCAAGTTTCGCTAATTTTGAAGTCGCTTTTTGAAAAGAACATTTACTTTGTCTAAAAGTAGCATAATCAGTGAAGATAGTGAGCTAACACAAGTTTATCGAAAGGAAACCGACCGCAAAGTCTTATGTTAGAAAATTGGAATAAAGAAGAACATCCAAATTGGTACAAGGATATTTCTCCAATGCGTTGTTTGATTCTTGGAAGTTTCCCTCCTCATTTCAGTAAATGGGCATATCCGTTTTTCTATCCTAACAGACGTAATCGATTCTGGAAAATTTTAGCTGATTTAGCCGGAGAATCTTTACAAGCAAAGAAGGACAACGAAGCATTGGCAGTTGAGGAAAGATATCGCATAATGAAGAAGTTGGAAGTTGGCGTTCAAAATTTAGGGTTGGAAATAGAAAGGAAGGAGAAAAGTGCTTTGGACATACACATCAGGATTATTAAGTTTCAGGATATCATTTCGATCATTGAAGCTCATTCTGAACTGGAAAGAATTTTATTACCTGGATATTCAGCCGAAAATAGTACCGCGAAATCATTTATAAGATATCTTCTACAGAACAACATAAAGATTTCCGCGATTGATCATATAAAGCCCGAGACACAATTTAAGATGGAATTCAAGGGTCGGTACATAGATTGTGTAGTGTTAAATTCAACATCCCCGGCATCCAGGGTTAAGTATGACTTTCTGTTGGACCAATTTGCGCGAAATCTGAAGTATCTGGATAACGGTTGCTGATACAGAATAACAAATCCTACCCGATAGCTATCGGGTTCAGACATCCTCAATTCATCGGTATAAACAACGTATCCGGTGGATTATTCTTTTCATTTTTCGCTTTCTTCTTAAAAAATCCTCTCAGTAAGAAATTATGCTGTAACGCTTCCATGTTTTCATCCAGTTTCTTTGAACCCGATTGAAGATTATACAACAATACTTTTAAATTATCGCCTGCCTGTTTATCATTTAGCAATACACCTGCCGGTGATTTAGTATCATTCAAATTATTGCTGACCTTTTGAATATTGTTGCTTACCAGTTTCATGTTGTCAGTTATCTCATTGGCTTTTTGCGATGCTTCCTGGAATTGAGAAACTGTTGCTTTGAGTTTATTAAAAATAACAGTATCTGTTATCAGGTCATTCGTTAAGGAACCCTTCGCTTGTAATTTACCTGCATAAGCCGATACTTCTGCTGTCAGTTGCTGCGCATTGGAAGAAGCACGTTTAAAATCAGCCAGTGCAGTCTGTAAGTCATTCGACAGCGTGGCATCATTCAGCAGCGTTCCGACGATACCATCGCCACTCAGCATTTGTTTACTGACTGTCTTCAGGTTGCCGGTAATGTCCAGCAGGTTTTTGTTATTAGCCTGCAAGGTTGCAAGCATCTCATCAGTACTCGTTCCATTATCTGCTGCCAGTACATCATCTTCTTCAATGGTTGGGGATGATGCAGTACCTCCATAGATGACAACTATTTTGTTACCAATAAATCCTTCTGCACCTACTTTTGCCTTTGAATCTTTCTTGATGAACTTTGCGGCCTTTGTTTCGATCTGCATAATAATCTCTACCTGTTGATTCGGGGCAAAATTCATTTTCCTGATCGTTCCTACTTTTACGCCGAGGAACCAGACATTGTTTCCTACCTGCAATCCACCTACATCGCTGAACATAGCTTTGACGGGGATCTTTTTTTCAAATGTTTTTTTCTGGCCACCCAGTGTAAACACAGCGGCAACAAAAATAAGAAGCCCCAGCACTATGAAAATGCCAACGGTCACTGCGCGTCTGTTATTATTTGGTTTCATATATTATTGAATGAAATTATAATCGAAAAAACTTTTTATCCGTTCATCATCGGTTGCAAATACTTCTTCAAAACTTCCCATTTGCTCAAATCTTCCATCCAGCATAATCGTGATCCTGTCACCTGTTGCCTTTGCACAGGTAAGATCATGGGTGATAATGATCGAGCTGGTATGATAGCGTTCCTGCACCTCATTGATCAATGCATTTATTTCCATACTGGTGGTAGGATCAAGGCCTGCTGTGGGCTCATCGTACAACATGACCTCTGGCCGAAGGATCAATGTACGTGCAATACCAATTCTTTTTCGTTGACCTCCCGATAATTCGGATGGCATCTGATTCATCGTTTGGGTAAGACCCACAGCGTCTAGTACTTCTTCCACCGCTTTCTTTATTTCCTGCCGCGTAATATTTTTCGAATTTTGTACCAATGGAAATTCAAGATTTTCTTTCACCGTCATGCTATCGTACAAGGCACTGTTCTGAAAAGAAAATCCAAGTCGTAAGCGTAGTTCGCGTAATTGTTTTTCAGTCAGGGTTTCTACTTCCATTCCCAATACATTTACTTCACCTGTATCTTGTTTTAATAAACCAGCAATGATTTTTATCAATACTGATTTGCCTGTTCCTGACCGGCCGAGTACTACTACATTTTCTCCTTTAAATACTTCCAGGCTGGCACCACGCAATACTTTATTATCGCCAAATGATTTATAGAGATCTTTGACTACAATGACCTTTTCATTACTGGATGATATTGGCGGAATTTTTTTCATGAGTTAAATCGCCCGCAAATAATTTGAAATTTGAACGATGGTAATTTCTTCTATAAAAATTAAAAACATCGACGTTACTACAGCGGAATTAGCAGCTATACCAACGCCCATAGTTCCCTTGCTTGTATTAAATCCTTTATAACAACTGACTGCACCGATGGTAAATCCAAATACCAATGCTTTTACAATAGAGGTAAAGAAATCGATAAAGCCGATAGTGGAGAAGGCACTTTGGAAAAAAGTAATAAAGCTGGTTTGTTCATTTGAATGCACATCCAGGTAAGACCCCATCATGCCAACAAAGGCACTATACATCATTAATAAAGGGAGCATGAGTGTGGTTGCCAGTATCCGGGTAACCACAAGGTATTTATACGGATTGATGGCAGATACTTCCATCGCATCTATCTGTTCGGTTACCTTCATCGATCCCAGTTCCGCGCCAAT
>JBDTPD010000250.1:0-6334 GCA_039932855.1 Chitinophagaceae bacterium
CTTGATGAGTAAAAAGATTCGCCTCTTCAATTTTATCAGCCTGCATATTTTCCAACATCCTGATGCGGCTATAACAGATACTCAATGGAAACAAGCCGATGACCCCAAAAGAGCAATCAAAAAATCGCCACCATATTGGTATACCACGAACATATCCTGCTATGAAAGCAAAAGGAATGATGAGCAGACAGGCGATCATACCAAACTCTATGATCCATTTGTTACGAACCGGATGTTTATAAGAACCGATAAACAAAACCGCCAGTATGAAATGAGCAAAGGCCAGCCAATCGTATCCGTACCCAATAAATGGATAGCGGTTATTGGTATCTGCTACACCTTCATATATCTTTTCTATCCATGCACCAATATTGGTATCGGGAGGAACACAACGGGAAAGAAAAGCGAGTTCTCTTTCAGCAGGCATGGCAGTAAGACCGCTGACAAAAAGAGCGATCATGAAGAACAGGATCCAGCCGCGAATGATTTTTATTTCTTTATTCATTTTAAAAGTACTTTGTATTTCAAAGTGTAGGTACAAAAAAAATTATTTTACTCCCTTGATCATATTTTCCAGTGCCGCGATATGATCGGAGAATGCTTTCTCTCCATTTCTCGTCACTGAATATGTTGTATTTGTTTTTCTACCGATAAATCCTTTATGCACTTTTATATATCCATTCTCTTCCAGGCTTACGAGGTGCGTGGCCAGGTTGCCATCCGTCACCTCCAGCATTTGCTTCAGGTCATTGAAGCTAACCTCCTCGTTCACCACCAGGATGCTCATGACACCCAGCCTGATGCGGTTATCAAATACTTTATTTAAACCTGTTATCGGATTCTTCATTGTTAAACTTTCAACTTTTAATTCGCATTCCTTATTCGCACTTTCACCATTCAACCCATTCAACTTTCAATCTTCCGGTCATACTTGTTCCACATAATGATACCGTAAATAATGTGGAGCGCCCCAAAACCAATGGCCCAAAAATATAAGCCATAACCGATCTCAAACATATTAATAAGTCCAAGAACTATTTCACAATATCCCAGGTACCGAATATCGGCCAATGTATACTTTCCTGCATTTACCAGTGCCAGTCCATAAAATACCAAACACGCCGGCGCTACAAAACTCCATTCATCGTACTTCAGCATTCCTAATACAAATACACCGCCAGCCACCAGTGGAATGGCCATGTTCCAAAACACGCGGCGTGAGCTATGATCCCACAAAGAAGATTTTTGCTGTTTTGTTTTTCTCCAGGTAAAGAAAAAAGATAAACCAAATGCGAGAACAAACGTTATGGCTGCCAGTAACAATAATTCATTTTTTAATGCAGCAAACTGATCGTTCGAATAATGCCACTTACCCGGATCATCTTGTCCGTAGTAATTACTGATAAAACGGTAGCCGAAAAAAGCGCCGCCAAGGGCACAAACCCCCGCCGCTACGCAGCTTAATCCGCTAAGTGAAGTAAAACGGCTGGATCGTTCCATCAGCCGGCGGATATCACGGACATCCTGTAAGCTATCTGTTTGTTGGTTTTGTTCGCTCATAAAAAGCACTTTGAATCACAAAGTAAGTAGGCTTTTCGCCTATTTCCAAATTAATTTTTGTCTTTTTAACAAACCCTGAACACTCCCGCTGAATTAACCACTGAAAATCAACCTTGTTATAATAAATTTGCAGCAGATGAACCCCGGAAAACATTACATCGCTATTCTGTTTCTTTTTGTAACAAGCCTGGTCACGCAGCCTGTTCTCAGTCAAACGAAATACATCAGTGGCACTATCAAAGACACCCACAGTGATGAGGCCGTTCCTTTTGCCTCTATCTCTTTTGCGGGTACTACCATCGGCAAACTCAGTGATTCCTCCGGCTCTTTCAGTTTTCGTTTTGATGGTAAATGGCCATCCGACTCCCTGGTGATCACCTGCGTGGGTTATCAACGACTCGCTTATACCATTAATCCCACCACAGATACTATCATTGCCGACATCACTATGGAACGCGGTACGTTCAATGAAGGTGTGACCGTAAGAGTGAAAGTAAACAAAGGACTATTGCTCTGGCGCAAGATCGTACAGCATAAACCAGAAAATGATCGCTACAGGTTTAGTAATTTTTCCTACGAGTTATATAACAAGCTGGAGCTCGATATAAAGAATTTGAATTTTGGAAAAATTGCCCGCTTCAAACCTTTACGACCTGTTGGCAACCTGATCAATCAGAATATAGATAGTTCAGCCGGTATAAAATTTCTTCCGAGTTATCTCACCGAAGCTATATCAGATTATTATTATCAAAAAAAACCACTCAAGCGTCGCGAGGTGATCAAAGCGGCAAATACGAATGGGATCAAAAATGAAAGTATCATCAAGTTCCTTGGTGGTATGGATCAAAATATAAATGTTTACAACAATTTTATTCCTGTTTTTGATAAACAGTTTATCAGCCCGATCAGTGACAACGGTGATCTGTATTATAACTACCGCGTAACGGATACGCAACAGGTCAACAATCAAAGACTATATCATTTTGTTTTTACCCCCAGAAGAAAAGGTACTAACACCTTTGAAGGTGATTGCTGGGTACATGCCGGCACATTTGCTATACAAAAAATGAATCTCCGTCTTGGAAAAGATGCGAATATCAATTTTGTAGAAACGCTAAGTATTATCCAGGAATATAAACTGATCAATGATTCAACCTGGTTCCTTGCCAAAGACAAATTTGTAGTTGACCTCTCTCCTATCGGCAAAAATAATCCCGGGTTTATCGGAAGAAAAACAACAACCTATCGTGATGTAGTGGTTAATGATACATCGGTTGAAAATCAATTAGCAAAAAATAAATTGCTGGAAGAGATCATTACGGTTCCCGGTGCTGATGAAAAGAATAAGGAATTCTGGAGTGAATCAAGACATGAAGAACTCAGTAAATCAGAAGTCGGTATCATTAAAATGCTGGACACCTTATTGAATGCGCCTGTTTTCAAACGATTGACTGAACGTATCAATTTCTTTGCGACGGGTTATAAAAATATCGGTAATGTACAGATAGGGCCATGGTACAACTGGGCCACATATAATTCATGGGAAGGCTTTCGTGTTCGTTGGGATCTTGGATCCAATCGAAAATTTGATAAACACCTTTGGTATCACTGGTACCTTGCCTATGGCTTTGGTGATAAAAAGCTGAAAGGAAAAGCAGAGCTGTTCTATTTACCTCAGAAACATCCGCGCCGCTACTGGTATGGATCATATAGCAATGACCTCGATTTTGGCCAGAACTACTACGGCGAGGTGTCAACTGATAACATATTTGCACTAGCCATCCGCAAAGCGGATGTTCCGGTTAAATTTATGAAGATCGAAGAGAAGCGGTTTGAATTCTTTAATGAGCATCGTTCCGGTCTTTCTGAACTGATTGCCGTATCGCACAGAGGATATACGCCTTTGCAGAATATTCCATTAAGAGATTCGTTCCCTTCTTATGAT
Source organism: Chitinophagaceae bacterium (assembly GCA_039932855.1). GTDB lineage: Bacteria > Bacteroidota > Bacteroidia > Chitinophagales > Chitinophagaceae > JAJKIP01. Next base: position 3,506 of record JBDTPD010000250.1, read on the forward strand.
GGGCGTTCACCTTTAACAACCTTTGAGGTATCGTTGAAACTTCGTTTTGCTTATCTGGAAAAATTCCTGGAAACAACTTTCTTCCGTACAAGTCTTGGTAGTCCTTATCCGATTGCTGATTTCACTATCACACGTGGTATTGCTGGTGTATTAAAAAGCAATTATAGTTACACCAAGTTATCAGGAAGTATTTCGGATTATATAAAAATACCACCGCTGGGAAATATTTCTTTCCAGGTGTATGCAGGTAAAACATTTGGCACACTTCCTTATGTATTACTGGATATAGCGCCGGGAAATGAATTGCATTATTATAATAAGTACGCCTTCAACATGATGAACAAGTATGAATTCATTCATGATAAGTATACGGGCATCAATTTTGAACATAATATTGGCAATGGTATTTTCCGCCTGTTCCCGAAATTGAAATTGCGTCAATTCTGGACCGCCAAAACATTATGGGGTAGTTTGTCAGATGCCAACAGAGCCTACAACTTCAAAGAAGGAAATACTTTTCAAACGCTGGATGGCAAAACATACATGGAAGTCGGTACCGGCGTCGATAATATCTTTCACGTATTCCGCATAGATTTTATCTGGCGCGTACTTCCGAAACAACTACCGGAGAAAAGCACAACGAAGAATTTTGGGATCTTTGGTAGTTTCCGGCTTACGTTTTGATGAATTCATAACTCTTAATTAGATTTACTCTTGCTTCGCTTTAATATATTCCGCGAAATATTCTTCTATCTTCTTAGTATTAAATTCGTGATCGTAATACATTCCGGTGGCATCATCTTCTCCAGGCCCGTTAAGTTTTTTTACATCTAATGAATAAGGACCAGCTATTCCAAGATACTCATTGGTTGTACTGGTACTATCGTCGTTGCTGTACGTGTAGGGTATTCTGAATAAATAAAACCGTTGTTTTTCTCCTTTATAGAGTATAATTTTTGACCCTATACTTCTGATTGTATCAGGCTCATTTTCATCTGCAGCATACATGTACATATCGGAAGCAGCCATATACGATTGGGTCAGGTATTTGGCAGGAAATAATTTTTCTTTACCAAGTTCTGTTAAATGGTCATAAAAATCTCTACGCATATAATTTTTCGCCGCGATCCTTTCTAATTCTTTTGGCGCTACTGGCTGCTCATTTTTCAACAGTGCAACAGCAGCATCTTGTTTTAGGACCATATCATTTAACAAAAGGGCATCCTGCAGCAATTTATTGCTTTGTGTGTCCTTGAAATAATGAATCAGGTTTATCAGGTTGGAGTAACTGAATCCCCAATCATCTTTTCCCCTTTGCCTGATACTGGCAAAGGCTGTATCACCAATATAAAGTAGATTCTTCTCATGCCGCCGTAGCATGTCAATTGAAATCATATTGCTATCCAATAATTTACTGGCAAAATCAATTACACGATCGGCATACAACGTATCGTTAATCAATCTGAGAATCTCTGGAAAGAAAGTCTTAGTAAGTTCCAGTGAGTCCTGCATAGCATTACTTAACTTTCTGATACGCTTTACCCTTGGTGCCTGATTCAACAATAGATCCTTAATGGTTGAATAAGAATAGGAGGTTTTATATCGTGCCAGCAAATCCAGGAAATCTAATTTAATACCTTCCCTTTCATTTTTTAATAACGGATATTGCTGTTTGACAAAGTCTACTGTTGCATCATCTGTTAAATCATCCATCTTAGTAACAAGTATGGCTCTGGTATTTTGATAAAGATCAAGCGAATCATCATGATAAGACTCAATCAGTGCCTGTTGCAACAAAGGCAGATCATGTTTATCAAATTTTACAGATGACCATGCCTTTTCAGCATCAGAATAAGTAGCCGAATCACGTGATTGCAGATCTTTCAGCAAAAGCGTTACCTTACTTTTCAGGATATCTGTATTCACATTTTCTTTAACTACCCTGAATTCATCAAAGAACTGCTGATGTTCCTTATCATTGATATATTGTGTGGCAATAAAACCAGCCAGCGTATATAATGTATCGCCATTTAATACCTGCCTTATTTGTTTCAGGTTATTGTTACCCTCTTCTTTTAACAGCCATTCCATTCCTTTTAAATGGCCATTTGTTACAACTTTTTTACTGATGACAGAATCGTTCCATGATTTATACATACTTATCATGTCCGAAAAAAAGCTGCTGTCATTGGTTGTCCAATAGTAACGGGAAATGGGATGTTTATATACTTCGTACGTAATATCATTAGCCGGATTATAACTAACATAATGAACAGATTCATCTTTTTCAACCGGCTGCTCATCATCCTCTGCTTTTTTCGGTTTCTTGATAACAACAGGTTGCGGTACGACTGTAGTAAAATTATTTTCCGGAGACTGTTCTTTCTTCCAGACAGACGGTTGATAATCGGTCAATTTGAACGTACGGAAAAAGTCATCCATAGTCCCAGCAGCTTTATCTGTATTAGCGCCGCCGGCAAGTAAATTATAGATGCGGCTACCCCGGTTTATCGTAAGTGTTTTGAATAAAACGGAATTATCCTCATTCAATCCCTCGTAGCTGTAAGCAGGAAATGTTTCGACAATGATCATTGTATCTTTTGTCTTTTTCTCAATAACCGTTTTGAAGTTATCGCGGAAGAGAGCAAAGAAAGCAGAATCGCCATCCAGGTGGAATCCCGGGGCTATATCGCGTACCTGCACCATATAATAAATACCTGAGACCTGATCAGCATAGTCATATACAGTGAATACCCAGTCGCTTCCATCAGCTTTTTTCTCCAGCTTGTTATTGCGTTTAGGTACACCTCCGGGAAATGAAATAGTAAA
>JBDTPD010000251.1:0-6326 GCA_039932855.1 Chitinophagaceae bacterium
ATATTGAAAGCGTAGAAACTGACCTCGGTGAATATATCCAGCAACTGGATAATGAACCTCCTTATCATATCGTGACACCAGCCATGCATAAAAGCAAGGAAGATGTCGCCAAACTGTTTGCTGAAAAACTTGGTACCGATCCAAACCTTACACCACAGGAGCTGACACTTGTAGCACGAAATAAGCTTCGTGAAAAATATATAGCAGCCGAGATCGGTGTTACCGGCGCTAATTTCATTATTGCTGATACAGGTGCTATTGCTGTTACCGAAAATGAGGGTAATGCAAGACTCAGTTGCTCCTGGCCAAAAACACATATCGTTATCGCGGGTATTGAAAAAGTTATTCCTTCTCTGACTGACCTTGCTTTATTCTGGCCATTGCTGGCTACTTATGGTACGGGTCAGCAGATCACGGTTTATAATACTATTATCGGTGGTCCGCGCCAGGAAAATGAAATCGATGGTCCTGATGAAATGTATGTGATCCTGCTGGACAATGGCAGAACAAATATTCTTGCCAATGAAAAACAACGTGAGAGTTTATATTGTATCCGTTGCGGCGCCTGCCTGAACGCATGCCCGGTTTATAAAAATATTGGTGGTCATACGTATGCAGCTACCTACAGCGGACCGATCGGTTCGGTTATCACTCCGCATCTTAGTGGAATGAAAGAATGGAAGCATTTAAGTTATGCTTCTTCGCTTTGTGGCAACTGTACTGAAGTATGTGCCGTTAAGATCAACCTGCATGAGTTATTGCTGGAAAACAGGCATGAATCAGTAGAAGAGGGACAAACTAATTTTACCGAAAGAATGGGATGGAAAATGTGGAAGCAGGCCATGCTTCACAGAGGGCTGATGAACACCGGCAATGCAACAATGAAGAACTGGGTAGTGAATGCATTACTAAAAGGATGGACGCAGCACCGCGGTAAAATGGAGTTTCCTAAAAAATCATTTAACCAGATGTGGAAAGATAAGCGGCAGAGAAAATAAACCGATAACAATATCCAGAAAAATACCGCTTTGCTAGTTTATACCTTATCCATAACACCACGATTGCAATACATCTTCAGTTTTGCAGGAAAAGAAGTCATTGGTGAAAATTTTCAACTGACTACTGATGTTGAAGCATTCAGGCAATCAACACAACCTAAGATCAATTATACAAGTGACCGCGTAACAGATACTGAATTTCATATTCATCCTCATCCATTACTTTTTGAAAAAAATATTACTCCCCAATCTATAACCTGTCTTGATACAAATGGTGTAAAAACTTTCTTTGGTACCGAAGGTGATCTTTCATTTGATATATTCGCGGCCTCTTTTTATTTACTTAGCCGGTATGAAGAATATCTTCCTTACAAACCGGATGCTTACGGTCGCTATGCTTTCGAAAATTCGCTGGCATATAAAGAAGGTTTCCTGGATCAGCCCGTTGTTAATAGCTGGTTGAAGATTTTTAAAATTGCATTGCAAAAAAAATTCCCTTCACTGACAGTTCACTATTCTTCTTTTACTTTTTTGCCTACTTATGATATTGATATGGCGTGGTCCTATTTGCATAAAGGATGGAAACGCAATGCAGGCGGAATGATTCGTTCGTTGATTACTGGTAAATGGAAAGAATTAAAACAACGAATAAATGTATTAAGAAGAAAAGAGAAAGATCCTTACGATGCTTTCGGCTGGATGAATCAATTGCACGAACGGTATAAACTAAAGCCATATTATTTTTTCCTGGTAGCAGGGATGCAGGGTAAGCATGATAAAAATATTTCACCAACCCGGCAAGCTATGAAGGACCTTATTTATAACCAGGTGATCCGTTACCCGGTAGGTATACATCCGTCGTGGCAAAGTGGTGATAATGTTTCTTTATTAAAAAAAGAGATAGATAAACTGAAGGCAATAACCGGTACTACTATTCAATCATCACGTCAACACTATATCCGGTTTACATTTCCCGATACATTCCGGAAATTACTGGAAAATGGTCTGCGCTTTGATTTTTCTATGGGTTATGGGAGTGTCAATGGTTTTCGTGCATCCATCACTACTCCGTTTTATTGGTATGATCTTGCCAATGAGAAACAGACAGAGCTACTATTGTTCCCTTTCTGTTTTATGGATGCCAATTCTTTTTACGAACAAAAATATACGGCACAGCAAGCATTGGAAGAAATGCGGCATTACTATCGCGCTGTACAAAACGTAAGCGGGAATCTTATCATGATCTGGCATAATTCCTTTCTTGGAACTGACAGAGTCTTTGCGGGCTGGAAAGAAGCGTATGAACAGTTTATTAAGGAGACAATCGTGTAACTAAAAGCTAATAGCTATTAGCCTTTAGCTCTTAGTGCTTAAAGTGCCTCATCCCCGTAATCACCATCACTAAATTATTCTGCTTACAATATTCAATAGAATCATTGTCACGAATAGAACCACCGGGTTGAATGAATGCAGTAATGCCTGCTTCATGTCCCATCTTTACACAATCATTAAAAGGGAAGAATGCATCGCTTGCCATCACCGCATCTTTCAAATCAAAGTTGAATTGCTTTGCTTTTTCAACTGCTTGTCTTAATGAATCAATGCGACTGGTTTGACCGCAACCTTTACCAACCAGTTGTTTATTTTTTACTAAAGCAATAGCATTTGACTTGAGGTGTTTACAAACAAGATTCGCAAATTCAAGATCAGATCTTTGCGCAGCTGTACTTTCACTGCCGCCAGTTTCTTTCCATTCTGCATAATTGCCTTCATCAGTACCTTGGATCAGTACACCGTTTAAAACGGATTTGTATTGTTCTGTTCTGTGTGGTTGTGCTTTTAATTGCAGAAGTATCCTGTTCTTTTTTGATTTTAATAAGGTCAATGCATCTTCATCAAAAGCAGGAGCGATCAATACTTCAAAAAATATTTCATTGATCGCTTCGGCAGTAGCTTTATTGATAGCGCTGTTACAGACCAATACGCCACCAAATGCACTTTCAGGATCACCGGCAAGCGCTGCACCCCAACTTTCTTTAACGGTTTTACGTTGAGAAATGCCGCAGACATTCGTGTGTTTGATGATGGCGAAGACACCCCCATCCCCGGCCCCCTCTAAATCTCCCCCCAAGGGGGAGACTTGGGAAAACTCTGCTATTAGTTGCATGGCAGCATCAACGTCGACGAGGTTGTTATAAGATAATTCCTTACCATTTAGCTGATCAAACAATTTGTTGAGGTCACCATAGAAAATCCCTGATTGATGAGGATTTTCACCATAGCGCATTGCTTTTGGATTAGTAACGGATTCTACGAAATAGAGACCTTGGGAAGGATTAAAATATTTTGCGATAGCTACATCGTAATGGGCCACCACTTCAAATGCTTTTGCAGCAAAAGATTTTCTTTGTTCGATTGTTGTTTCACCTTTCTGATCTTTCAACAATTGCTCAAGAGCCGCATAATCTTTCTTTGCCGCAATGACTACCACGTCGCGGAAATTTTTTGCAGCGCCGCGGATCATAGAAGGACCGCCAATATCAATTTTTTCAATGATCAATTTTTCCTCACTGGTAGAAGCGACTGTTTCTTCAAATGGATAGAGGTCCACAATAACAAGATCCAATTCCGGGATCTTATATTGTTTCATCTCGGCAATGTCTGTTTCGTTATCTCTACGACCGAGGATACCACCAAATACAGAAGGGTGTAACGTTTTTACCCGACCTCCAAGAATAGATGGATAAGTAGTAAGGTTTTCAACAGGCACTACTGCGATGCCTAATTTTTCGATGAATTGCTGGGTCCCGCCGGTAGAATAGATCGTGACACCCAGTTCCGATAATTGCTTTACAATATTCTCCAGTCCGTCTTTGTAAAAAACTGAAATGAGGGCAGATTGAATTTTTTTTGTCATAATTGGTAAAATTGAAAGACTAAGTCTTTGTTAGACCTATGGTAAGCATCGGAAGAAGTCATTCTACAAGCCTGGCTTCGAATGACGAGGCGCAAAGGTAAGTTACCGGAGGTTCATTGCAAAAGCGCCTTTTGCCGATACATCATAACAGGGAATATGCAAGGAATCACAGTCAGCCAACAGGTAATTTGCTTTCCAGAATGGAACTGTGCCATCAATGATCAATTGTTTTATTTCCAGTGCCGCTGCCAGTTTTTTCATATTCACGCGCGACTTACCGGAAACTATCAGCAGGTCTATTTTTTGTTTGGATGAATAAGTAAATGAAAAAGACTGGTCCAACAATAGAATATGTTTACCCTGCCACCCGATATAATTTTTTGAAACGGTCAGACCTTGAATACGCTGTTTTTCTCCGATACGATATAGGGTACGGGTCGGACTAAGGTAAAAGTTTTTTGCCAATACATCATTTTGTAATGACGAATCTCCTATAAAATAGTAATCAAAACCTTCAATGATATCGATCCCCTTTTTTTGCGGAGCATTGTAAACAATAATTTTTTCTTGCTGCGCTGTTTTAATAAAAGAGTAAGAACGCAATGAAACAAATGCAAGAAGCATCATAAGCGACAGCTTCAATGATGTCTTTGATCGTTCGATCAGCCAATGAAGGCAAGCTACGATAATGATAAAAAGAAGAACAGCTTGCCAGATCGATAATTGAAAACCGTTCCATAATGCAAAAGGAAGTGTTTCCATTTTTTCTATAAATACATTCATCAGCCACACCAGCCAGCTTGTTATTTTCCCCAACCATATAGCAACAAAGGGGATGAATGAAAAGGCGCAAAGCGAAATCTCAGCCATTAATATAATGCTCGATAACGGAACTGCAACAAGATTAGTGATCAGAAAATAATCAGGGAACTGGTGAAAGTAATAAAGAATGATGGGTAGTGTAAGTAACTGTGCGCTGATGGTCACTGAATTCAATTTCCATAGATGATCAGCGATTTTATTTTTAAAATAAAAAACATTGTACACAGGACGACTGAACAATACAATACTGATTACAGCCGCATAAGATAATTGAAAGCCAACATCCCATAGCCAGAAAGGATTATAACATAAAAGAAGAAAAGCAGAAAGCGACAAAGTATTGTACATACTAGTTTTACGGGTGATGCTTTCGCCGAGAGCGATACAGGTAAACATCAGCGCGGAACGTAAGACAGATGGCTGTGCGCCTGCCAGGCAGGTAAATATCCAGAGACCCGAGACGATAAGAATGGGACGTAACCATTTTATTTTTTTTCTTTTTTGAAGCGGCTGAAATATTTTAAGCAATAACCAATAGATAAGACCAAGATGAAGACCGGAGATAGCAATGATATGAACTACGCCTGTGTTGCTATATGATTGAACCAATGCTTTATCGAGATCATTTTTATATCCAATCAGTAAAGCTTCGGATAATCCCAGTTCTTTTTCCGGCTGAATGTATTTACGAAGTATGGCTAATACTTTTTCCTGTAAGGAATAAATGAATTTGTTCCATTTATTTTCATTCTTTACTGGTAGTAAGACGTAGTCGGTTGTTTGTAAATAAACCTGGTGAGTGATATCGTGGAATAATGCATATTGTTTATAATCAAATCCACCGGGATTGCTTGTGGTCCTGATTTCCTGCAATGATTTTTTGAAACACACCTGTGAGCCATATTGAAGAGCAGGAAGTAGTGAATCCTTTTGAAAATAGACAATGATCTTTCCTGTTACAGGATAACTATTGCTTCCATTAAACATCCTGTTAATAGATGCTTCTGCCTTTACAGATTTTATTTTCTCTACGGGGGGTTCGTTGAGTGTAATGAGCATCGATGCGCTATCGGTATATGAATTTGCAAACCATCGTTTGTTGTGTCTGATATCATTCTTATAGGTCAGAAAGGCGCCCAGTGAAATAAACATTATAGTTGTTGCAGTGCCATTGACGAAAGGAAACTTGTAACGGGCAAAGAAGGAAAGAAAGAAGAAAATAGTAAGTAGGATGACCGATAGACTCAATACCAGCGAATCTATGAATAGAGGAATGGAACAATACCATTGTATGATTATGCCGGTAGTAAACGGAATAACTATACGAAACATTGGCGCTTTCTTCCAGAAAGGAACAGGCTGAACAATCATTTAAAGTTGGGGCGCCGGGTCAGGGTTATCTCAACTGAAATATTTATGTATATAGGCGATCTGGCCTATATGATATATGTGATGTTGTATTAATCCGTGTAATAATCAAAACAGATTTTAAGACGTTCAATACTCAACAATCACATCAAATCCGGGATTTTATTGCTAATCTGGCAAAAATTGAAATTACTGAGGTCAAAATTCTTGATATAAGTCAC
>JBDTPD010000252.1:0-6300 GCA_039932855.1 Chitinophagaceae bacterium
CAAACAATTCTTGTATATCGACCGCCTTATTCTCCAACAATGACACAGGCAGATCGATGAAAGGGCTTAACCCTTCGGGAAAAAAACGGGCGGCAATAATGCCTGTATTGCCCGTAGGAGCGATCTCGATAAACCGTGATATCTGTCCGAAGATAAAACTCCGTGGTTGGATCAACGAAGTTCCATCTTCAAAAAACTGCTGATAAAGATCTCCATAGTTAAAGATCATTTCCATACACCCATCAGGAACCACCCGCTGTCGCACAGGCGCTGAAGCCGTTGTATCTTCCAATGACCAGAAACATTTAACAAATGATCCGAGTTCGACGGAAGGGCTGTACACCTGGTAGTTCATTTAAGGGTTTAAAGGTTTAAAGGTTTAAAGGTAGATGTTTAATAATATAATGCCCTGTAACCATAAACCCTTAAACCTTTAAACGCTTAAACCGTATTCTTAACATCCGGATAACATCAAGATAATACCCGATATCTAATTTTTTTCTGCAGATGAAGTAAATTTAATTATGCATATTAACGAGGTAATACTGATCATAGTGGCAGTGGTATTGATAACACTGGTAACGTTTACACTTTTCCGTAACAGAAAAGAGGAAGAAGAATTTGAACACGAGTTCAATGACTGAGGGTCAGACCCGCATTGTATCGGCTACCCAATTGTTGATTGATTTTTTAATATCCGCAGGTGAAAGATTTTCTTCCAGTGTTCTTTTTATCAATCCAACTAATTCTTCATCGGACGCAAACCGAAGCGCTGCCAATTGTTTAAAACTTAGTCGATTCTCGATTATTTCCAATCGTTGATTGGTTAGCTGATAATAGCGAAGGCGCAGTTCCAGTCTTACAATACGATTTTGACAGGTAAGTGCGTAGTGTTGTCTTGTCATAAAGGACAACCATGAAATCATAAAAGCGAGGATGGTAATGGCGATCCATTCCCATCTGTCGCTTTTATGTTCTATGATACCGCGGATGCGTATAAAAAACAGCGCGGTAATAATAGGGTAGAATATGAAATGGTGGGGAGGATAGTAGCGAACGTGATTACGGAAATTTTGTTTCTCCATAGGAACTCAATCGATTAATCCGGTTGGCTGTAATTATTATTTTCTTCATCTTCTTCTCCTAATTCTTCATCGTCGTCATCAAGTTCACTTCCTGGCACATCAAGATCTTCTCCCATATCGAGCGGATTTGATTTTTCATTTGGGACATCCTCGTCATCAATCTTATCGAGTGCGAGGTCTTTCAGATCTTTTGTTTCATCAGTCACAGGACGATCGCTTTGTTCAAGCAATTGTTTTTCCAGTGGGGTAATATTAGTGTTGTCATCTGTTGTTTCTTCTTCGTTCAGATCATCAAGGATACCTTCACCTTCTTCATCAGCAGAGGAAATTGTTGTATCAGCCATTTCACGCATGCGAGGAGGTTTTACATGTTCCTGTCCCGGAATATCTTTTACCTCGGGCATATCCATTGTAATCTCTTTCGGATTGTCAGGTTGTTGTTTTTTATTTTTCATAATGCTGTTTTATAAAGAGGTGAAAAAAATATGCCGGAAAGAATTGCAGTATAAAAGACTGTTTAATCAGGCATAAGACCTCAAAAAGGGGAAAAAAGACAACAGATGCAAACAAATAGAATGATGCGAGATAAAAGATTATTGGGAAATTTTGGAATTGGGAAGTTGGGAAATTACTGACCTGTAAGATTTCTATTAATAAGGAACTGTTAAAAGAGAGAGACCTTATAGGTTAGCCAATTTCCCAATTCCAAAATTTCCCAATGCTTATTAGCTGACGATGACTTGCCCGTTGTAATATTTAACGGTAACAGGTCTCGTAGAAGGGCTATCTCCATTAATAGGATTGATAGCAATTTCGGCATTGATAGTAGCTTCAAATAATATCTGGCCCACTTCACGGAGTTTTTCTTCTGCTTCTGCAAACTTCGATTTAGCAAGTTCAGACTCTTCGCCATTGGCGATCATTTCCAGGTAAGCTTTATAAATATTATTGGCTTGTTCAAGACTGTAGTGCTTTGCTTCACCGTCATATTTTGTCAATAGCTTATTATATTCTTTTTCAGCATCAAGTCTTTTTTTCCCGTAAACCATTGATTTTTCTTTGTGCTCAATGTAATTCTTGATCATCGTTTCAATTTCAGTAACAGAGGTAGCAAACATAGTACGGCATTTTTAATGTTATAAAAACGCTTTATTGCTTTTTTTAGTGCCTGTGAAGGAGGGGAAGTTTACTGTAGTAGAGATACTATGAGAGAAGCTATTGGGTGTTGGTTTTTAGCGATAAGGGACAAAAATTAAGAGTTATGAATTCAGAATTATGAATGGGCCACATTCATAATTCTGAATTCATAACTCTTAATTCTAAGTTTCTTACTGTTTAACGAAACCGATATTCTTAGTAATTGTTTCGCCGATTAATTCAAGATGATAGTAGCCTTTAGCCAATCCATTTACATCAACAGGCATGGAAGTGCTGCCGGTTGTTAATTGCCATTGGAATTGTTTCACCACCTTACCGGTATTATCAATGATCCTTGCATTCAATTTTTCACCACGAGCAACAGTGATGGTGAGATCAGCATGATCAATAACCGGGTTAGGGTAGAAGAGAACAATACTACTCTTATCAATTGATAAAGCAATGATGGATGAATACTTCGATTTCGCATCAATATCTTTTTGATTCAAGCGATAGTAAATGACAGCTGCTCCCAATGAAGTAACACCCGGATCAGTAAAATTATATTGATGTGTGCCCGATGCATTAGCAACTGCTACGCTTCCGACAGGGAAATATTTTTTTCCATCAGTACTTCTTTCAACAATGAAAGAAGCTGCATTTTCTTCATTCTCTGTTTTCCAGTTCAGCAATGCATTATCACTTTGCAATTGACCCTTGAACTCAAGTAAGCGAACGGGCAGAGGAGAAGTATTAGGAGCGGTGATTTTCCAAAGATCATCAAGTCTGCTTTCACCATTTTCCGCATAACCAACTCCTCCGTACAACCAGAAATTTCCAACGGCATCCTGGAATCCTGTTGCGCCATAGCGCGCACCAGGTTTATTATTCACATTGGCAGCACCTTGTATAGCATAAACACCATTACTATTTGCGAACACATCACCTTTTACCCATGTCCATTGATTGGTAGAAGGATTGTATTGCCAAAGATCATTGAGATCGCCCAGGCCGCCTGTACCAGCAAAACCACGACCACCCATCATCCAGAAGTTACCTGTTGCATCAACCCATGCAAGCGGACGCTCCCTGCTGCCTGGTTTATTATTAACATCAGCAACACCCTGAATACCATATGCACCATTATTACCTGTGGTATTATCTCCATTCATCCATATCCATTGATCAACAGACATATCATATTTCCAAAGATCATTCAGATAGCCGGCACCACTAACACCGTTTCCTTCTCCACCAAAGAGCCATAAATTACCAGCAACGTCTACCCATGTAGCGGCATATCTTCTTGAACCAGGAGTATTAGCAGCATTGGCTGTTCCTTTTACACCATAGATACCACTTTGATCAACCAGGATGCTATTTCCATTCATCCATGTCCATATATTAGTAGTTGGATTATACAACCACAGATCATTCATTTTACCTTGCTGCGAAGTACTAAAGCCATACCCTCCGAATATCCATATTTTACCGCTGTTGTCTTTCCAACTCGACAAACCAGATCTTCCTCCGGGTTTATTAGTAACTGCAGCAACTCCCTGACTACCGTATACACCTGTTTTATTATTTGTATTGTCACCATTGATCCACGCCCATTGTCCCAATCCAACATCGAATTTCCAAAGATCGTTATGTTGAAAGGCCCCAAAAGTTTGTCCGCCAAACATCCACAAATTGCCTGATGCATCAGTCCAGCTAGTGCTGAATTGACGACAGTCTGGTTTATTGTTCGGATGGGGTAGTCCCAACGTTCCATATACTCCGGCACCATAGATGGTCTTATCACCTTTTACCCATGTCCATTGATTACTTGCGATGCTGAATTTCCAAAGATCATTACGATAGCCGGTACCGTCGCCGCCATCAATAGTAGGGGCAACATCTCCGCCAAACATCCAAAGATTAGCGCTATTATCAACCCAGCCTGCACTTCCTCTTCGTTCTCCTGGTCTGTTCGCGTTATCACCTATTCCCTGTGTTCCATATACCGGCAATATAGTAGAAGCGCTATCACCTTTCAGCCATACAGTCTGATTAGTAAGAGGATCATATTTCCATAGATCATTGTAATAAGTAAATGTTGTAGGTAATGGATTATAATCTCCGCCAAATGACCAGAGTTTTCCAAAATTATCAACCCAACAGGTACCCGCTTCGCGTCCGCCTTGTTTGTTGTCATCGGTAGCTGTACCAATAACTCCAAATAATCCTGGTTTATCGCCATTAGTGTCACCTTTTACCCATGTCCATTGATTAGTTGATATGTTATATTTCCAGAGATCATTCAAGAAACCCGTTCCGTATTTATATCCTCCCAGTAAAAAGAAATTACCATCAGCGTCTTTCCATGTAAAGGAGCGTGCTCTTGCACCTGGTTTATTTGCTGCATCTGCTACACCTATTGTACCAAATACACTGTTCTGACTTGGAGTATTATCACCTTTTACCCATGTCCATTGATTAGTTAACGGATTATATTTCCATAAATCATTGAGATAATTACCCATGTTGGCAGGTGCATTAATATTGGTACCAGCCACTCCACCAAACAGCCAGAAATTACCGGAATTATCTTTCCATGATGAATTTGAGTTATTACGACCGCCCGGACTGAAAGCAGAATTAGCAAGACCCATCGGTCCATAAAAAGGAGCTATGTTGATATCATTTCCTCCATTTACCCATGTCCACATATCCGTTGATAGATCATATTTCCAGACATCGCTTAATCTTCCCAATGTTGAAGTACTTGCGTAACCATCGCCACCAAACAGCCATACATTCGAGCTATTATCAACCCAGATCGTACCACCATTTCTGGCACCGGGCTTATTAGATATAGCAGCAATTCCGATAGTTCCAAAACTTGCTAATACATTAACCGCATCATCGCCATTTACCCATGTCCATTCGTTGGTGGTAGTATTATATTTCCAGATATCACTTAATCTTCCTGACGCGCTACTACTGTAGCCTTCACCTCCATACATACAAAGATTACCGCTTGCATCTATCCAGCCAGCGCTGCCTCTGCGGGCGCCTGGTTGATTAGTAGAAGCTGCAACACCTTTCGTTCCATACACACCATAACTATTGGCAACACTGCTTCCATTGATCCATGTCCATTGATTAGTTATGGGGTCATATCTCCAGAGATCATTCAAAAAACCTGGTGAATTAAGAGCATATCCATAGCCTCCAAACACCCATGTTTTTCCAGTTGCATCGAGCCAGCTGACTGCATTTTTACGACCGCCGGGTGTATTGGCCGCAGCAGGTGTGTTTTGTGTTCCATATATGGGATATAATGGAATTGTCTTTTGTCCTTTTACCCATGTCCAGGGTTCGTTGATATTGACCTGTGCATTCATAGACGCAGCAGACAATACCACCAGTAGTAGTGTAAGTACACAATTCTTTCTCATAACAGAGTGTTCGGTTAGGTTAAAATGAATTAATAGTAGTGATGATTGCAGAGGGTAGAATCGTGCAAGGAGATCAGATATAAGGTTGGCTTAGCGGGAGATTTTGGACGTGGTTTAATTGTTCCAAACATAAAGAATATTTGGAAAGGAGTAAAAAAAAGTTTGATCGGTCGAGAATCAATAGACCTCACCACTTTCGGTGACTTCCCATAACACTTATGGTTATTGAAAAAAACATCCATCACTTGCATCTTGCTGCTCATAAAATTTCTACAACTATGAATTATTTTATTGAACTGGGAAAAATACCCTTGAAAGAAATAACGCCTGGTATCAAAGCAGAAATCCTACAGACCCAGAACTTAACCATCGGTTATTCTTTCCTTAAGATGGGAAGTGTTATTCCCAGACATCATCATCCGGAAGAGGCAATAGATATTATGATCGAAGGAGAACTGGAGATGAGTGTGGGTGATAAAACAGAAATCATCAGACCGGGCATGATGATTCTTGTTCCATCAGATATTCCGCATGAAGCAAAAGCACTCACTGATTGTAGAGTAGTATCGGTATTTTATCCGCGCAGAGAAATTCGCCGATGATCATCACACGTTTAAAAAGAGAATAGAAAT
>JBDTPD010000253.1:0-6298 GCA_039932855.1 Chitinophagaceae bacterium
ATCGCTGTTTACAGCCCACAGTCTATCAGTCGGCAGTCAATCTCCGAACTTGTAATACTCTTTATATATTCGGGTAATGACTGCCGACTGTTGACTGATAGACTGCCAACCGAAATCCGTATCTTGGCCCAACTCAAATCACCCGAATGCAAAGAACAATTCTTGCCTGCCTGCTCCTGTTTCCTTTGTCATTATTTGCCCAACGTTTTGGTGGTACGCCACCTTCTGTTAAATGGCGACAGATCAATACCGATTCTGCCCGCATTATTTTCCCACAAGGATTAGATAGCCAGGCACAACGCATTGCGACTATTGTTCACTACCAGGCAGCGACTGTACCTGTACCATTGGGTCACCAGTTGCGCAAAGTGAATATTGTTTTACAAAATCAAACCACCATTGCTAACGGGTATGTATCACTCGGACCGTTTCGCAGTGAATTTTACCTGACACCCGCGCTGAATAGTTTTGATCTGGGTAGCATTGCCTGGGCCGACCAGTTAGCGATACATGAATACCGTCACGTACAACAATTCAATAATTTTCATCATGGGTTGAGCAACCTGATGTATAACCTCTTTGGTGAAGAAGGATTTTCATTGGCCATCAATGCTTCTATTCCGGATTGGTTCTATGAAGGTGATGCTGTTTATAACGAAACAATATTATCGAAACAGGGTAGAGGAAGACTGCCTTTATTCATGAATGCTTATCCATCATTGTGGCAGGCGCATAAGAATTATTCATGGATGAAACTACGCAATGGTTCATTGAAAGATTATGTACCGAATCATTATAACCTTGGTTATTTACTGGTGAATTATGGCCGTGAAAAATATGGTCTTGATTTTTGGGAAAAAGTAACAGCAGATGCGTCTGCTTATAAAGGATTATTTTATCCATTTCAAAAAGCAGTAAAGAAGTATGCCGGTGTAGACTATGAAACATTCCGCAATAATGCGTTTGATTATTATAAAAAAGAAGAAACACAGAAGGGGGCGGATATAAAAGAAACGGGAGTAAGCAATGTTTTCCCGGTTAATGAACGTGTGCTGACAAGTTATTATTTTCCCTATGCGATTTCCTCGGATTCATTGATCTATCTCAAGGCTGCTAATAACAAACGTCCTGCTTTTTATATAAAGGATAATGAAGGCACACATTTCTTACGCATACGTGATATTTCTATTGACGAACAATATTCTTATCGCAATGGTAAGATCGTGTATGTAGCGTATGAAACTGATCCGCGTTGGTCATGGCGCGACTATAGTGTGATCAAGGTAGTTGATATTTCCAGTGGTAAGGAAAAAACGCTCACGCATAAATCAAAATATTTCGGACCGGATATTTCTGCCAGCGGAGAAAAAGTGGCCGCTGTACAGATTGCTATCAATGGTAAAAGCGAGTTGCATATACTCGATGCGAAGACAGGCGAAGTAAAAACTAAAATACGTTCAGCTGAAGTGGGCCTGTTTACTGATCCAAAATTTATTTCGGAAGATTCAATAGTATGTGGTTATCGTTTGCCTGATGGAAAAATGGCGCTTGCCGTCGTAAATCTGCAAACTGGTAGTCTTATGCGATTGACGCCACCATCTTTTAATGTAGTAGGGTTTCCTTGTGTTAATGATCATACTATTTATTTCACAGCTTCCTATGCTGGTAATGACGACATCTTCGCCATAAAGAATGGGGATCCGGCGATTTATCGTATCACTGATGGTTCATTGGGACATTACTATGTGAATGTGTCGAATGAAAAGATCACCTGGTCCGCTTTTACAGCAGAAGGATATCAATTGCAACAGATGGATCAGAAAGATGCGAAGTGGACAAAAATGCCTGCTATCACTACTGATAGTACTATACTTACTTATGGAGTCAGTCATACAGGTGATGTAAGAGCGATCATTCCGGGTATCATGTCCTCTCGTTTGTATCCTGTCAGCAAATACAGTAAAGGCACAAAGCTGTTAAATTTTCATAGCTGGAGACCTTACTATGAAGATCCGGAGTTTACATTCTCTTTGTATGGAGAGAATGTATTGAATACATTAGAAACGGAAATTTATTACTTA
This sequence comes from Chitinophagaceae bacterium, assembly GCA_039932855.1. Lineage (GTDB taxonomy): Bacteria > Bacteroidota > Bacteroidia > Chitinophagales > Chitinophagaceae > JAJKIP01. Next base: position 2,082 of record JBDTPD010000253.1, read on the forward strand.
TATAATCGTGACGACAAAACAAGTGCTGCTGGTTTTAATGCTACGTATGCAAAATGGTTCCCGTATTTAAGTATCGGTTCGCAATACACATTTAACCGTCAGGCGAGAGCTGGTAATAAAGTAAAACAATGGGATCAGACAGATTCAAGGATCGGGTTAAGTGTGCCGTTGAATTGGGTGACAAATAAAGTGTATAATGGATTGAATGCAGGAACGAATTTCTTTTATCGTCGTGATTTCAATAAAGGCATTTATAAAGACACATTCACAACCGTGCAGTTTAGTTACCTGCAGCATTTCATTTCATGGGGACAGCAGGTAGAAATGGCTACGCAACATTTGTTTCCGCATCTTGGATATAATGTATCATTTGAGTATCGTCATGCGGTAACTAATTATAAGAGCTGGCAGGATATTGCGAGAGGAGTATTGTATTTGCCGGGATTTTTGCCAACGCATAGCCTTGTATTGACTGGCGCTTACCAGGAAACGGATACATTGAATGCATTGTTTGGTAATCGTTATCCATATCCAAGAGGATATAATGAGGCATATTTTTCAAGAATGTTTGGTGGAGCGGTCAATTATCATTTTCCTATTTTTTATCCTGATTGGGGTTTTGGAAATATTTTATACCTGCAACGGGTGCGTGGTAATTTGTTTTATGATTTTACGAGAGTATTTTCTACGAATAAGAAAGCCAGTGCCGATCAGCGAAGTATTGGCGGCGAACTTTTCGTTGATACCAAATGGTGGAATCAGTATCCGCTGACGTTTGGTATACGAATGAGTTATTTGCTGGATAGGGATTTTTATACTGGACAGAGCAGGGTGAATATATTTGAGTTTGTTCTGCCTGTGAGTATCATACCCCGGTAGTACATAATTCTCTGTGGTTCTCTGTGCCTTCTCTGTGGCTCTCTGTGTCCAATTATTAAATGACTCTACTATTTATTTGACACAGAGAGCCACAGAGAAGGCACAGAGGGCCACAGAGATTATAAAAGTGCCAGACTTTCTTCTATCGCTTTGATCTTTGCCTCAGCATCAGCCTTTTTCTTTCTCTCAATTTCAATGACCTCAGGTTTTGCATTTTGTACAAACCGTTCGTTGCCTAATTTCTTTTCTACAGAAATAAGAAAACCTTTTTGATAATCGAGATCTTTCAACAACTGTTCTTTCTGCGAAGTAGTATCAATCTTATTTTCTGTCTCAATATAAAATTTATCTTTCTGAACCACTACCGCTATACCATTACTAACTGTTTCATTCGTATAGGAAACACTCTCTGCATTGATCTGTTTCGCCAATATACTTTCGATAGTTTTGAAAGAAGCAGGAGAGCTGGTTTGAATATGTAACTTAACAGCATCTCTTGGTTTTACCTGGTTCTTTGTTTTAGCATCGCGGATAGCAGATATCACTTCTTTTAGTAAGGCCGCATTTTCAAGAATAGATTTATCGATAGCACCGATTTTTGTAAACTGTTTAACACAAAGATCAACTTCCTGTTTTTTCAATTGATGATAAATCTCTTCCGTAACAAATGGTAGAAATGGATGTAATAATTGCATCAGCTCTTCAAAGAAGCCAACTGTCTTATTATATATAGCCGGTTCAATCGGTTGTTCAAAACCAGGCTTCACCCATTCAAGATACCAGCTACAGAAATCATCCCAGATCAATGAGTAGATCGTTTTCAGAATTTCACTCAACCTGAAATCTTTATACAATTCATCTATCTCTGTCCTTACTTCGTTCAACCTGTTTTCAAACCACCTGATCGCAAAAGATTCTTCAACCTGAGTATTGCCAACTGCCAACTGCCGACCGCCCACTGCGGACTGCCCACTGCCGACTGCCGACTGAGAACTGCCGACTGATAGTCTCCCTTCCCAGACCTTCACCAACTTCAGCGCGTTCCATATTTTATTGATAAAAAACTTTCCTTGTTCATTTCCTGCCTGGTCCCACATCAGGTCATTACCAGCAGGAGAGGAGATCATAATACCAAAGCGTACAGCATCTGCTCCATCAGTATCGATCATTTCCAACAGATCAGGGGAGTTGCCTAACTGTTTACTCATCTTTCTTCCGATCTTATCACGTACGATACCAGTAAAGTAAACATCACTAAAAGGTTTTTCTCCTTTGTATTCATATCCGGCCATGATCATACGTGCTACCCAGAAGAAAATGATCTCGGGTGCCGTCACTAATGTATTGGTTGGATAATAATAATTTACTTCAGGGTTATTCGGATTGCTATATCCTTTGAATACTTCAAATGGCCATAGCCATGAAGAGAACCATGTGTCAAGACAATCTTCATCCTGTTTTAATTGAGCATTGCTTATTGCATATTGCTTATTGAATATTTCTTTAGCTTCTTCTTCTGTTCTCGCCACTGCAAACCTTCCTTCTGTATCATACCATGCTGGTATCCGATGTCCCCACCAAAGCTGGCGGCTGATACACCAGTCTTTAATGTTCTCCATCCAGTGACGATAGAGATTCTTGAATTTGGCCGGATAGAATTTAATTTCTTCATCAACGACTGATGATAAAGCCGGGCCGGATATTTTTTTCATATCTACCCACCATTGAAGACTCAGTCTTGGTTCAACCACTGCATCTGTTCTTTCGCTGTAACCAACTTCGCTGGTATAATCTTCAGTCTTCAACAGGTATCCGTTGGCCTCAAGATCTTTTACAATATTCTTTCTTGCTTCAAAACGATCCTCGCCAATATGAATCTGCGCTTCTTCATTGAGCGTACCATCTTCATTTAATATATCAACAACTTCCAGGTTATGTTTTTGCCCAAGCTGGTAATCGTTCATATCATGAGCCGGTGTTACTTTCAATGCACCTGTACCAAAATCCATCGTTACATAATCATCAGTGATGATCGGGATACGACGATTGATCAATGGAACGATTGCGTATTTTCCATGCAAACTTTTATATCGCTCATCATCCGGATGTACACAAATAGCCGTATCACCCATGATCGTCTCCGGGCGAACTGTGGCGATAGTTATAAAATCGTCAGTGGCTAGTGGCGAGTAGCTAGTAGGGGGTGCCGACTGCCGACTGTCTACCGTCTCACGGTCCAGGAAATACCTTAGATAGTAAAGCTTCTGCTGCGTTTCTTTCCTGATCACCTCTTCATCACTCAGCGCCGTCTTTGCTTTTACATCCCAGTTGATCATTCTTTTACCACGATAGATGTATCCTTTGCCATACAGGTCCATGAATACATCGATCACAGATTTATAATAATCCGGATCCATGGTAAAAGCAGTACGGTTCCAGTCGAGACTGAATCCCAATTTTTTTAATTGCTGAAGAATGATACCGCCATATTTTTCTTTCCATTCCCAGGCATAGCCAAGAAATTCATCACGGGTCAATGAAGATTTGCTGATTCCTTTCTCGCGAAGCATTTGTACCACTTTTGCTTCGGTAGCAATAGAGGCGTGATCGGTACCCGGAACCCAACAGGCATTCTTTCCACTCATACGGGCACGGCGGATGAGGATGTCCTGGATAGTATTGTTGAGGCAATGTCCCATGTGCAGTACACCCGTCACATTGGGTGGGGGCATCACGATCGTATAAGGCTCCCTTTCATCAGGGCTACTGTTGAAGTATTTTTTATCCAACCAGTGCTGGTACCATTTCTGTTCCGCGGCTTTATGCTCAAAGTTTTTCGACAATTCCATAAGGCGGCAAATTTACGGAACAGTCTTCAGTTATCAGTAGGCCGTTAGTTGGGAATTATGAGTTATGAATTTAGAATTATTCGGTTCAGCATTCTAAATTCATAACTCATAATTCTAAATCAACTACTGCAAATTCCCTTTCAAATCTTTCGAAACATACTTCTTCCCATCATGCACTTCAAGAATGGCATGGGTGAATTCATCGAGCGATGAACCTTTGGTGACGAAGCCACTGGCGCCAAGAGAGAGCATACGATTGGCGTACTGTGAGGTATTGTTAACTGAAATACCGATTATCCTGATGGTGGGGTTTGTCTCCAATACATTTTTGGTGACTTCAAATCCATTGACAGGATCCATATTGATATCTACGAGCATAATATCAGGACAGAGCTGCCGGCCCTGTTGAATGGCATCATGGCCATTATCGCATTCCTGTATAATAGAAAAACGGGCATCATAACCCAGTAACATACTGAGGGATTCCCT
>JBDTPD010000254.1:0-6291 GCA_039932855.1 Chitinophagaceae bacterium
AGAGTATTATTGATCCCGGAGAGTGACTGCCGACTGCACACTGCCAACTGGGAACTGATCTTAATTTTGTTTATGTGGGGGTTAAAAAATAAATTTGGAAAGGGCCGGATTTCCCGGCTTGCTCACGGCACTGCTTATAATCATTTTAAAAAACGTCTATGAAGAAAATTGGAATCCTGCATGGTAAGGAACGCTCATTTCCAGAAGCGTTTGTAGCACGAATCAATAGTAAGAATATTCCCGGTATTAGCGCCGAACCTGTGCGAATTGATAAGTCAATGCAGGGAGAACCTTGCGGTTATTCGGTGATCATTGACCGGATCTCGCAGGATGTCCCCTTCTACCGCACCTGGCTCAAAAATGCGGCATTGACCGGAACTGCTGTGATCAACAATCCATTTTGGTGGAGCGCCGATGATAAATATTTCAATAATTGCCTGATGACAAAAGTGAATGTACCCGTTCCTAAAACGGTTATTATTCCTTCCCGCGAATTGCCTGATGATACAACAGATGATTCCTTCAGCAACCTTGCTTATCCGATGGATTGGGATTCTATTTTTAAATACGTTGGCTTTCCTGCCTATATGAAACCATTTGCCGGAGGCGGATGGAAACACGTTTATAAATTGAATAGCGCCGAAGAATTTTTTCAAAAACACAATGAAACCGGGCAGCTTGTAATGTTGTTGCAGGAAGAAATTGTATTTGAAGAATATTATCGCTGCTATTGTATCGGTGGAAAACATGTACGCATCATGCCGTATGAACCACGCAACCCGCATCACCTGCGTTATGTTGCCGACTTCAGTCCTACACCGGAAAAATTGCAACTGATGACTGACATCGTATTGCTGATCAATAAATATCTCGGGTATGATTTCAATACAGTAGAATTAGCGCTGCGCAATGGCGTTCCTTATGCCATTGATTTTTGTAATCCTGCTCCTGATGCCGAACTAACCAGCGTGGGAGAAGAAAATTTTGAATGGGTAGTAGAAACCGCGGCTAATTATGCGATTGAAAAAGCAACAAATAATAATGGTGGCGACAACCTGACCTGGGGTGAATATGTAAAAAGAAGCAGTTCTAAAGTTCCGCTGGCATAATGCTTACGATCTACGATAATGACAAAGAAGATTTCAGCAAGGTAGAAGAACCGGATCCTTCCGTCAGTTATACCTATGCCGATTACCTGAAATGGAAGTTTGAAGAACGGCTGGAACTTTTCCGTGGAAGAATATTCAAACTTGCTGCGCCGAATACAAGACATCAGATAATTTCAAGAAATCTAACCGTAGCTGCGGTCAATCTTTTGAAAAATCAAAAATGCCAGGTGTTCAGCGCTCCTTTTGATGTACGGCTACCGGCGAAGAATAGAAAAAAAGATAACGAAGTAAATACGGTTGTTCAACCAGACGTCTGCATTGTCTGTGATGAATCGAAGATCGATAGCAAAGGCTGCTGTGGCGCTCCTGATCTGGCAGTCGAAATATTATCTCCCGGAAATTCACATAAAGAAATAAAACTAAAATTTGAATTGTACGAAGAAGCCGGTGTAAAAGAATATTGGATCATTTACCCGGAAGAAGAAAGTGTTGCCGTTTTTCTGCTCAATGATGGGAAATATAATGGCGCTACTTTATATGCCGGCAGGGATACGATTAAAAGTATAGCTATACCCGGTCTTATTATTCATACAATTGAGATTTTTACCTAAACATTGCTATGACACTAAACTATAAAGGATTCACGCTCGGCGTAGAAGAAGAATACATGGTAGTTGATCCCGAAACAAGGGAACTGAAGAGCCATGAACAAAAGATCGTTCAGGAAGGACAGAAAGTAATCAAGGATAAAGTAAAAGCAGAGATGCACCAGGCAGTAGTAGAAGTTGGTACTGATATCTGCCAGGACATCGATGAGGCACATCGTGATGTAGCCACGCTTCGCAAAACGATCAGTGATATCGCAACAAGTCTTGGTTTTGGTATGGGCGCCTCCGGTACGCATCCATTCAGCCATTGGGAAAGACAGTTGATCACGGATCATGTGCGGTATAATGAAATAGTAAATGAATTGCAGGAAGCCGCGCGTAGCAACCTCATCTTTGGATTGCATGTACACGTAGGTATGGAAAATCGTGAGATGGCAAATCATATTGCAAATTCTACCCGTTATTTTTTACCCCATATTTATGCGCTTAGCACCAACTCACCATTCTGGGAAGGCAGATCGACCGGGTATAAATCTTTCCGTACAAAAGTATTTGACAAATTTCCCCGCACCGGTATACCTGATGCCTTTGAAAGCATCGAAGCATATGATAGTTATGTGAAGCTGTTGATCAAAACAAATTGTATTGATAATGCAAAAAAGATCTGGTGGGATTTGCGCGTACATCCTTTCTTTAACACAGTAGAGTTTCGCATTTGTGATATTCCAATGACGGTTGATGAAACGATCACTATTGCAGCATTGTTCCAGGCTATCTGTGCACGGATTTATATGTTGCGTTCCAAGAATCTCAACTTCATTCAATATTCACGTCCGTTATTGAATGAAAATAAATGGCGGGCCAGTCGGTATGGCATTGATGGTTACCTGATTGATTTTGGTAAAGAAGAAGAAGTAAATACTAGAGCATTGATCTATGAGTTGCTTGACTTTATTGATCCGGTGCTCGATCATTTAGGTAGTCGTCATCGTGTAGCTTATGTACATAAGATGCTGGAAGGTGGTACGGGAGCTGACAGACAGTTGGCCATATTTGAACAGACAAAAAGTTTGCCTGCTGTGGTTGATTATATACAAACGAGTTTTCTGGCGGGGATTTAATGGCTCGCAAAGACGCGGAGACGCAAAGATGTTCTTCTTAAAATAAATAAAAAAGGTATCGTAAATCACGATACCTTTTTTATGCTCATCTTTGCAACTTCGCGTCGTTGCGCGATATTATTTAATTAAAAAATCGTTATATGCCTTTCGTAAATATTCAAATAACAAAAGATGGAGTGACTAAAGAACAGAAAGCTGAATTGATCAAAGGTGTTACTGATCTTCTCAAGAATGTCTTGAATAAGGACCCTAATACCACGTTCGTGATCATTGATGAAGTAGACACAGATAATTGGGGTGTTGGAGGAGAACAGGTAACTGAAAGAAGAAAACGTAGTCAGAAAACGAGTTGAGTATAGGAATTGTATGCAGCTTTAGATTGATTTTGACGCAGAGAACCACAAAGAAGCTCAGCCGTACGCAGAGAATTAGAATATCTCAGTGGTTCTCTGGGCTTCTTTGTGGTTCTCTGCGTCAAAAAGAAAAACGGCAAGACCATAGAGGCCTTGCCGTTTGAAGTTAATGGGATTTAGTTGCTTAATTCAATTTGATCAGTTTCAGTATTTTTCTTTGATCACCTTGTATGATTTCTACAATATAGGTTCCGCCTTTCCATTTTTCACCAACACGCAGTATTGTTCCTGCAGATACCTTTTGATATTGTTCCGTGATCCGACCACTGATATCTGATATTCTGACAACGATATTATTTTCTTGTTTACCATTGATCAGGATATCGAAATAGTTAGTACTTGGATTTGGCATTGCCTTCGCATCAAACGCCATATCTTTTGGCGTGACCACTTCTTCTTCCACCATATTACTACCTCTGGCAGTTGATTGCTGAGTGCGGCCATCGCATGATACAGTAGCGGCTGAACTATAATTACCAGTATAATTCAACAACCCAATACTGATCAATCCAAGACTTAATACACCACCACCTGTACCACCCGATATCACGTTTAGTTTATAATTCAATGGTGTAGCAGCCTTGTCCGTTATGTTTACGCCTAATATCTGTATCGGACCATCAGTTGTTTTGATGTTCAGCCCTGCATTTGATGTAAAGTTTGTATACACTGCAGCGGCCCATTTCCAGCTTGCTGATACTCCAGCCTTATCACTTCCTACAGTGGCGGTCCATTTTACATTGCTGATATTACCTGGCAAATTAGCCGGCACCTGGTAAGACAAACCAGTCATAAATACATTTCCACTATAACTTGATGGTACCTGTGTTTCCCAAACACCATTGATGAATGCTGTTGCAGGTGTAACCGACGAAGCAAAAACAATATGTGCATCAGGTACATTCAATGTTACCAGTTGATTATTTACCGTATAAGTGATCTTGCTATTTGTTACATAGAAATTTACTGTACCACTATTAGCAGGAATCGCAGGATCAAGAATGCTATTGAACCAGATATATCTTCTTGCGGCAATAGAAGAATTATTAAAGTTCGCTACTACAGACGAGGTAACGGCACATCCTTGTTTCGGACCAACGGCTACCACTACATTTTGTGTCTTCGTACATCCATTAGCCATCAATGTATATACATAGATGACATTGACAGATGAATTACCTGTGTTAACTAATGTTTCACTGATCGCGCCCTCTCCTATTGCAGCATCATTATCAATGCCTGCTACTGCTGCACGGCTCCAGCTAAAGGTAGTTCCTGCTGTTGCACTGGTTGGAGTATAATTAAATGGCTGATCGCTTACAGCTGCTGCAGTCAGATTACTGCTTAACAGAGGTTTTGGATTTACAGTTAATACAGCCACATTAGAAATAGTTGTACCCTGGCTATTTGTCCATACGGCACGATATTGTTTATTGTTATCCGCTACCGTTGCGGTCACACTCATGAATCCGTTTGTAGCACCACTGATGTTTGTCCAGTTGCTACCATCTGTGCTGGATTGCCATTGTACAGTCGGCGTTGGTGAACCAGATGCAAGAGATTTAAATCCTGCCTGCTCACCTTCACATACAGTACCAGATAAAGGATGAGTTATAATTACTGGCGAAGCATTATAATTGGCAACATACTGGCTGGTGCCATTGCTTACACTAAAGAAAGCATATTGCATTCCTTTGATTGTTTCAACAGTGTAAGAAACACCAGCGCCATCTTTTGTAATTGACGTCAGTAGTCCGCTTTCTGATTGTACAGGAACCATTGCTTTCAAGTTACGAGCCGCTTCCAATGCAGTGATGGTAAAGCTCAACTGACCATTACTCCATACCATATCACCAAATGAAGATCCATTACGTCCATCGAGCCAGGTAAGCATCTGACGTGCGGCAATTACCGGTACATTATGTGCGATAGCTGAAGCAATAATGGCATTGGCACCAGAGTGAACAGCTGAATCTGTGTGCATGTTAGCACAGAATACACCGTAGTATCCTTCCGGGCCCTGCGCTTTATCCAATAATGCATTTGCAAATAATGAATAGTTGATCGCTGCTTCATCACTCATTTGTGTAGTTACCTGATAGCAATCGATGATAGTGCCATCAACATCAGCGAAACGCATTGGCATACCAGAACCGGTAAATAAACCCGGACGGTTTTGTACAAATGAAGATGGCCAGTAATAATAGTTGACATCAAGACGAATACCGTTTTGTGCCTGTACTTTGGCAACACTTGCCCAATCGCTCCAGGTCACGCAATGGTTTCTGTTAGTAACGCAAGCTGATACATTTGGTAATACGGCTTTGAATAAAGCCATTTGTGAAGTAATATCATCCTGGAACTGCTGCGCAGTAACATCAGAGCAATTAGTATTTACGTGCAGCGCCACTTCAAATCCTTCTGCATCAAATGCAGCAGCTGCCTGGTTACTCAATGTACCATTATAAATATAAGAGGTACCACGGATCGCTTTCCAATTTGCTACATCTTCCGGTGTATTCGGTCCTTGTGTTTTAAAATAATTCCACTGACCCGTTGTACCATTGAAACTATGATCATCACCTGTCATTACTACGACTGCTTTATGATCACTTGGGAGAAACCAGAATCTTGGCAAAGGTTTGCGGTGAAGATTGCTTTGCAAAATGATATTAGTAAGTAAACGTTGTTGTTCGTCTGCTTGTGGTATCGCAATTTTATTAAAATCCACATAGTCCGGACCGCCTGCACCAAAGTACATATCATCTGAACGGATAGGACCTGTTGTTCCATCACGTTTCTGACCGGCCCATGCAGGATTGCCCTGACGGGTATATACAATAGAACGGTTAAGATCGTAAGTGAATGCAATTGCTTTTCCACCATTGCTTCCAACTGTTTTAGAAGTAATAGCAGGATAAGGCATTGCTGTATTAGCATCCATAAACAATGTAGCTAATGAGGTAGCACCATTTAATGTATAGATGTCAGATGCACCATGAAATTGTATCGACTCTCCTACTATACCAGTACCCGGACC
>JBDTPD010000255.1:0-6277 GCA_039932855.1 Chitinophagaceae bacterium
GTCCTTTTGTTTGGCTACAAGCGGTTGATCAGTTGGTTTGGTATCTTCTAAACTTTCAACAAAGAAATTTGAAGGGGAGTAAACCGCTGAAGTTATTGCCGGAGAGTTATTGATTATTCTTGATGACGTGTTCCTAACCGAAATAGAAGGTAATTTATCATTTCTTGATACTACAGTATGTTCGGTCGCCAGTAAGCTGGCTGATTTATCCTGTTGTTGCTGTGTGATAAGATCAGACTCGATACTATTGATATCTGAATTAATATCGGCTACCTGATCAGACACATGAGTCGCCGATTGTGAAGATGTCTGAGTAATATTGTTAAATGGAAGAGCAGGCGTATTCACAAAGTCATTAGCAACAATTGGTTTTGTTGCAGAGAAAGCACGCTTGATTGTGCCAGCGACTTCTTTGTTATCGTTGTTGGGAATAGCAGCTGTTGTTTGATTCTTAGAAACCGGGTAACTAACCATTACCCAGGTAACAGCTGTGCCTGTCAATAGTAATAAAAAGGCAAGACCAACGCCATACCATTTTCTTCGGGTGTGTAAAGTGCCGTGAATGTTTTTCCATACTTTCTCAGAAGGAAACATCCGGTATTGGTCGGCATTCTGCTTTACCAGCTCCTCAAAATCCTTATTTCTGTAATTACTCTCCATAACCAGTTGCAATTTAGGATACGTATCTACCGCTGGCTAACGGCTGCAAGCCAATTGGTATCGTGTTTTGGTTTCTGCATGATCTTTTTACGGATCAAAATATCTTCAAGCATCGCTTTGGCTCTTGTATACTGGCTTCTGCTGGTGCTTTCTTCAATGTCTAACATTCCAGAGATCTCACGGTGAGTGTATCCTTCAATGGCGTACAGGTTCAATACTGTTCTGTAACCAATCGGCAGTACACGAATACATTCTATTACCTGTTTGGCCTGAATGATGGCCGGCACACTTTCCTCTCTCACCTGTATTCCTGTCGCATGAATTATATCCACACTTTCATTGAACTTCTTGTTTTTCTTCAGGATATTAATGCATGTGTGTACTATGATTCGCCTGATCCATCCTTCGAAAGCGCCGCGGTTTTCAAATGTGTGTATTTGCAGAAAAATCTTAATAAAACCCTCCTGCAACATATCCTCCGCATCTTCCCGGTTGTGTGCATATCTGTAACAAACGGCCAGCATTTTAGCACTATACTTATTGTATAGTTCACGCTGAGCGGTCGCATCATTAATCAAACAACCTTTTAAAATGGCCTCCTCCGTCATAGATGACATTTGGTTGCCTGTAATTTAGACATTTTTGGAACACAAAAGCTGCACGGGAAGGTAAATTTTGGCTGAAGATCGAGGGTATTTACGGCTGCTTTTTCCGTTGAAGGCTATCCGGGGGATATTTAGCCTTCATGGAATCCCTGATATTGTCGGCCCAGTTGATAAGCGTATTTTTTTCTGTTTCAGTAAGAATAGCGTCCTTATGTATCCATGTATACGAGTTGATAGGCATTTCTCCTTTCTTAACCTGTTCGGCTATGTCTTCGAGTTTGTGATATTGAGAACGAAGATTGCCATTCGTATACTCATCCAGGTTCAAATGTTTTTTGCCTTCTTTTATATGATCATTCATCCACCAATCAACCGGTTGCAATTTACTGTACCAGGGATACCGGGTGTTGTTGCTGTGGCAATCATTACAGGCTTTTGCCAGGATCACCTTCACATTGTCTGGTACCGTATAATTCATCCCGATGTAATGGGCCTGTTCACCATCCATCTTATTCTTTTTCGGATGAAAAAGCTGGATGATTATTAAAGCAGCCAGCAGGAACAACAGGATTTTTTTAATCATATACTTTTTTAAAGTTAATGAAGTCAGCTTATCAGGATATCTCCTGTCATTTCAGATGGTATCGGCAATTTCATCATGGTTAAAATAGTAGGGGCCATGTCTCCCAGTTTTCCCGGCTTTACAGATCCTTTCCATTCTTTATCGATAACAAAAAATGGAACCAGGTTCAACGTATGCGCTGTATTGGGAGATCCGTCAGCATTGACCATATAATCCGAATTTCCATGATCAGCTGTAAGAAATACAGCATAGTCATTTTCCAAAGCAGCCGTTACTACTTTTGCTACGCATTTATCAACTGTTTCTACTGCTTTGATAGCTGCGTCCCATACACCGGTATGTCCGACCATATCTGCATTTGCATAATTTATACAAATGAAATCGGCGGCTTTGTTATTGATCTGTGGTATCAATGCATCCGTTAATTCATACGCGCTCATTTCCGGCTTGAGATCATAGGTAGCTACTTTTGGTGATGGTACCATGATTCTTGATTCTCCTTCAAATGGTTTTTCGCGTCCACCGCTAAAGAAAAAAGTTACGTGCGGATATTTTTCTGTTTCCGCCATCCTGATTTGTTTCAACCCTTGTTGCTGCAATACTTCTCCCAATGTATTTTTCAGATCATCATTTTCGAAAATTACATTGATGTTTTTAAAACTGTGATCGTATTGCGTCATCGTGGTATACTGCAGATTTAATTTATGCATGCCTGCATCGGGTATATCTATCTGAGTAAGTACTTCTGTAATTTCCCTGCAACGATCGGTACGGAAATTAAAACAGAGTACTACATCACCATCCTGGATCACACCAAGTGGTTGTTGCCCTTCATCTATGATCAACGTTGGCTTGATGAACTCATCCGTTATGTTTTCACGGTAAGCGTTTTCAACTGCTGCCAGCGCGTCTGTTGCTTTTTCGCCTTTGCCTGATACCATTGCATCATAGGCCAACTTTATCCGTTCCCATCTTTTATCGCGGTCCATCGCATAATAACGTCCGCTAACAGTAGCGATCTTACCAACTGTTTTATTCAGATGCTCCTGCAATTCTGTAATAAATCCTAAACCACTTTTAGGGTCACAATCGCGCCCATCAGTAAATGCATGGATATACACTTCTTTCAATCCTTCTCTCATGCACACGTTGATAATTTCTTTCAAATGATTGATATGAGAATGGACACCACCATTGCTGACGAGTCCCATCAGGTGCAAAGGTTTTCCGGACGCTTTTGCTTGTTTGATCGGGATTAAAAGTTGCTTGTTTTGGGCAAATTCGCCGGTCCGGATGGCTACATTTATCCGTTGTAACTCCTGGTAAACAATGCGCCCGGCCCCCAGGTTCAGGTGGCCGACCTCGGAGTTGCCCATCTGGCCGTCCGGGAGGCCCACAGCCTCGCCGCAGGTGACTAAAGTTGTATTGGGATAGGTTGAATATAAAGACTTTGTAAAGGGTGTGTAAGCATGCTGAATTGCATCAGATGATGCAACTTTCCCTAACCCCCATCCGTCCATAATGATCAGAATAGTTCTTTTTTGCGCCATGATCTTATTTATTGCGTTAAATTTAGTACAATTCCGTCATTATCAAGTAACAATGCGTTGTAAATCTACATATCGCCAATTCTATTTAAACAGGAAAGCTTTAAAACTGCCGGGGTTTTTGTTACTTTAGTATCCGGATGATCCGTGCGCTATGGCACATTTTTCGATTTAATATTCCTGTGAAAAAAATAATGATTATGAAAACAATATTTACTTCTTTACTGGTTGCATCAGTGCTTGTCCTGTCTTCCTTTGGTCAGCAGAACTCCATGGAGGAAGTGGTAGGAGCATTGCGTTCAGGTAATGCTGCTGAGTTGTCAAAATATTTTGACGACAATGTTGAAGTAACATTGCCTGTAAAAAGCGATAGCTATAGCAAAGCACAGGCGCAGGTGATTCTTAAAGATTTCTTTAGTAATAATGATGTAAAGGGATTTGAGCTTAAACACAAAGGCGATTCTCCCGGCGGTCATTATTTTATCGGAACCTTACAAACTAAATCCGGAAATTTCAGAGCTCACATCTTTATGAAATCGAAAGGAGATAAAGAGTTTGTAAAAGAATTACGTTTTCAGCCGCTTGAATAATATGCAATACAAATTATAGTGAAAGCCCTCTATTACAGAGGGCTTTTTTTTTGCGCCTTGCTAAGTCAAAATTCAAAAAGGCGCATAACCTATAAGGTTTTTGTAATCGCGATTGACAATACAAAAATGGAAACCTTATAGGTTGAAATAGTACTTTTGCCAGCATGGATTTCCAGAAACAATTACGACACCTTATAGACGAGGCGCTGAAAGAAGATGTAGGTGACGGTGATCATTCTACCTTGTCCTGTATACCGCCTGAATCGGCCGGAAAAGCGGTATTGAAGATAAAGCAGGATGGAGTACTTGCAGGAATGCAGGTAGCAAAAGAGATATTCAGCTATAAAGAGCCAGCAAGCGTTTTTACGGCCTATAAAAACGATGGCGATCTGATGGAGTATGGCGAAAAAGCTTTTGAGGTAGAAGCCCACGTGCATACTATACTTAAGTGTGAAAGGCTCGTGCTAAACTGCATGCAGCGGATGAGCGGCATTGCAACATTGACAAAATCATATACCGATAAATTAAAAGGGTATAAGACCAAACTACTTGATACCCGCAAGACAACACCTAATTTCCGCTTGTTGGAGAAAGAAGCCGTAAAGATCGGGGGTGGCATTAATCATCGCTTCGGTCTGTATGATATGATCATGCTTAAAGACAATCATATCGACTATTGTGGCGGTGTGAAAAAAGCAATCGGGAAAGCAGTTGATTATGTACAATCAAAAAAACCGGGATTAAAAATTGAAGTCGAAGCAAGGAGCCTGGAAGATGTAAAGAATATTGTAGCAGTCGGCAAGGATAAAGTATTTCGCATTATGCTGGATAATTTTGAACCTGCTGCTATCATCGAAGCGTTGAAGATAACCGGGAGTGATTTTGAAACAGAAGCAAGTGGTGGTATTAATCTCGACAACATAGAATCATTTGCAAAAACCGGTGTGGATTATATCAGTGTAGGAGCATTGATACACCAGGCAAAAAGTCTTGACCTGAGTTTGAAAGCGGTGATAATGTGAGATTAACTGGTTTAAAAGTTTAAGGGTTTAATGGTTGTTAAATAGTTGAATATGTCTAAAAAAAGTAAGCCTGACACAAGAGGGTTTGTATATAGCACTGATCCTGATTTTAAATTTGAAGAAGAACCGGATCGTTCAGTTACCTTGCTTCCTGCACAGCAAAAACTGAAAATCAGACTTGATACAAAACGCAGAGCGGGCAAAGCTGTAACATTGATCGAAGGTTTTTCAGGAACCGAAGATGATCTGCAGGAGCTGGGAAAAAAACTGAAAAGTTTTTGTGGTACCGGTGGCTCTGCAAAAGACGGAGAGATGATTGTACAAGGTGACCAGCGTGATAAAGTATTGCAGTGGTTGCAAAAAAATGGCTATAAACTTTCTAAACGCATCTGATATATGCCCTGGTTAATTTGTGGAGCCGGATTGATCTTCTGTTTATCAGGAGTTTTTCTTCTTTTCAAAGAGATGTATGAAAAGGGGAGTTCTATCAAGGGACCAGTCGTGATCATCCTCATGGGAATATTATTGATAGCTTCAGGTACCGCACAATTCTTCAAACTATTTCCCTAGCCATTTTCTTCAACTTCTTTGTTTCCTGTATCAGCATTGATACTATTATTGATAAAATAGGTAAGTGCGCCGCTCGGACATTGTTTTACCTGTGCAATAATTCTTTCAGTAGAAGCTCCCTCCATTCTTATCCACGGTTTTGACCGCGGATCAAATACCTGTAACAATCCTTTCCAGCAAAGAGTGGAATGAATACATACAGCAGGTTTCCATACTACTGTTATTTCTTCATTACTGTAATGGTGTGTTTCTTTAGGCATGGAGGAACGTTTAATGGTTTAAGGGTTTAAAGGTGTAATGGAAGTTTTGAGTGATACGATCGTCTAAAGAGATAAGGGTGCCTTTAAACCATTTAACCCTTAAACCTTTAAACGCACAATTACTGTCCCTGCGCCAAACTATACGCCTTCTTATCTCCCCAGGTATTCAATAATTCAAGTGAACATATTTTAAAGTCACCGCTGAGACTAACATACAATCCGATAATGTCCTGCTGATTTAATGGCGATCCGTCAATACTTTCAAAACGCACATTGTATTGATTAACGAGATTGGTAAATACCGATCCTGTTGGCCAAACCTGTGTACCACGATTGCTGACATTGATAAGATTGAATTTTACACCTGCATGCCGCTGACATTTATGAGCGATTGCTTCCGGTTGAACTATACTTTCAACAAACATGTCTACGCCGATGAT
>JBDTPD010000256.1:0-6226 GCA_039932855.1 Chitinophagaceae bacterium
ATTGCAAAAAATGAAATGAATGTAACGAGGCAGCAGATCAATGTACAGCAATCGAATATCGGTACACAAAACAGGAGTATCCTTAGTGAAGGCAAACCGTTGGCAAAAAGAGCAGAACAACTCAACGATCAACTGGAAAAAGCCAATATCGTAAATCCTATTACCGGAACTGTATTGACAAAATATGCGGAACAGGGAGAAGTTACTTCAGCAGGTAAGGCATTGTATAAGATTGCTGATCTGTCAACGATCACCTTGCGTGCCTATATCACCGGTACACAATTGTCGCAAATCAAATTGAATCAGCAGGTGAAAGTGTTTATCGATGATGGAAAAGATAAATACAAAGAATTGGCTGGTACTATTTATTGGATATCGGATAAGGCAGAGTTCACTCCCAAAACTATCCAGACAAAAGATGAACGCGCCAACCTGGTGTATGCGATTAAAATAAAAGTAAAGAACAATGGCTTTTTAAAGATCGGTATGTACGGTGAAGTAAAATTCAATTAAGAATATGAGTGCAGTTATTGTAGATAATGTGGTAAAAAAATATGGTTCCAAAAAAGAACAGGTAACTGCATTGAAAGGCGTGAGCATTGATGTGAAGAAAGGAGAACTGTTTGGTATCATCGGTCCTGATGGCGCTGGTAAAACTTCTTTGTTCCGCGTGTTGACTACTTTATTACTTCCTGATGGTGGTCGCGCTACAGTAGATGGAATGGATGTGGTGAAAGATTATAAGGCTATTCGTCAACATGTAGGATATATGCCCGGTAGATTTTCTCTTTACCAGGATCTCACAGTAGCGGAAAATATGGAATTCTTTGCCACGATCTTTAATACAACGATCGAGGAAAATTATGACCTCGTTAAAGAGATCTATTCACAGATAGAGCCTTTCAAAGATAGAAGAGCTGGTAAACTATCCGGTGGTATGAAGCAAAAGCTGGCGCTGAGTTGCGCCCTGATCCATCGGCCATCGGTATTGTTTCTCGATGAACCAACAACCGGTGTCGATGCAGTCTCAAGAAAAGAGTTTTGGGAAATGCTGAAGCGGTTAAAGGAACAGGGAATTACTATTCTTGTTTCTACTCCTTATATGGATGAAGCAAGTATGTGTGATCGCGTGGCGTTAATACAATCAGGCGAGATCATGTCTGTGAATACTCCTCAAGGTATCATTGATCAATTCAAAAATCCATTGGTAGCCGTTAAGGCTGCTACTATGCTTCACTTGTTAAATGACCTCAAAGAATTTCCTGGCCAGTTAGATGCTTATCCTTTCGGTGAATTTCATCACGTGGTATTGAAAGAAGGTAATAGCGAAAATGAATTAAAGAATTATCTCGCTGGCAAAGGTTGGAAAGATATTGAAATGAAAAAGATCACGCCGGATATTGAAGATTGTTTTATGGCATTAATGAAATCATGATGAACACAGCAACAGAAATAAAAGAGAATAAAACTTCACCAGGTAAAGCATCTGTGATCATTGCTGATCAACTGACCAAACGTTTTGGCGACTTCACGGCGGTGGATGGGATATCCTTTGAAGTAAGCAAAGGTGAAATTTTTGGTTTCCTTGGTGCCAATGGTGCCGGCAAAACAACAGCTATGCGTATGCTCTGTGGTTTATCGCTTCCTACTTCGGGTACAGCATCTGTCGCGGGGTTTGATGTCTATAAAGAAAATGAAAAGATCAAACGCAACATTGGATACATGAGTCAGAAATTTTCTTTGTATGAAGATCTGACGATCAAAGAAAATATCAGGTTCTATGCAGGTATCTATGGAATGACCGATAAATATATCAAAGAAAATACGGAACGTATTCTTCAGCAGCTTCATTTGGAAAAAGAAGCTGGCAAGATGGTAAAATCATTACCACTTGGATGGAAACAAAAGCTGGCATTTTCAGTCGCCATATTTCATGAACCACAGATTGTTTTTCTGGATGAACCAACAGGCGGTGTTGATCCTGTTACCCGTCGTGAATTCTGGAACATGATCTACCAGGCAGCTGAATCAGGCATCACCATTTTTGTTACCACACACTATATGGATGAAGCAGAGTATTGCAATCGTGTATCTATCATGGTCGATGGAAGAATAGATGCATTAGGTACACCAACAGAATTAAAGTCAAATATGAAAGCCTCTTCGATGGATGAAGTATTTCTAAAGCTGGCGAGGAAAGCAACGAGAGGAGAGTGAAGAAAGCTATTAGCCATTAGCTACCAGTCGTTTCAGTTTGAAAAGATTTAAAACATAATAGGATTTAAAATTTTCTAAATATAAAAATGTAAGCTAACGGCTAAAAGCTAATAGCTAACAGCTATCTCATGAAGCAGTTTTTCGCATTTGTAAAAAAGGAATTCTACCACATCTTCCGCGATAAGCAGACGATGTTTATCCTGCTGGGTATGCCGGTAGTACAGATCATCATCTTTGGTTTTGCGCTGACGAATGAAGTAAAGAACTCAAAGATTGCCATACTGGATTATTCAAAAGATGCGGCCACGACATCATTGTCAGCGCAACTGGATGCGAGTCGTTATTTTGATATAGAAAGAAACCTGCATGATAATAAAGGAATCGACGAGGCATTTAAAGAAGGAAAGATAAAACTCGCAGTTGTTTTCCCGGCCAATTTTAATGAGGATCTGCAACACTTTAACAAAGCGCAGGTACAATTGGTAGCGGATGCATCCGATCCGAATGTAGCTAATACATTAACGAACTATGCCACCGCTATCATTATGGATTACCAGGACAGGATCACCGATGGGAAGAAATTGCCATACACAATCACGACAGAATTGCGGATGTTATACAATCCACAATTGAAAGGTGCTTATAATTTTGTTCCGGGTGTAATGGCCATGGTATTGATGCTGGTTTGTACAATGATGACAGCTATTACTGTAGTAAGAGAAAAAGAAATGGGAACAATGGAGATCATGCTGGTTTCGCCGATACAGCCTTTAAAGATCATTACTGCTAAAGCAGTTCCATACTTGCTGTTATCAATGGTCAATGTTGCAAGTATTCTTTTGTTAAGCGTGTTTGTATTGGATGTGCCGATCAATGGTAGTTTATTTTTATTGATTTTAGAAAGCATTCTTTTTACATTAACCTGTCTTGCATTCGGGTTATTGATCTCTTCATCAACGGATTCGCAGCAGGTAGCCATGTTTATTTCATTGATCGGATTATTTCTACCGACAATCATGCTTAGTGGTTTTATGTTTCCTATTGAGAATATGCCATTACCGTTGCGTATTATTTCCAATGCAGTACCTGCAAAATGGTATTACCTCATTATAAAAGATGTGATGATTAAAGGAGTTGGTTTTTCTGCTGTCTGGAAAGAGACATTGATACTGGCGGGTATGATGATGTTATTGTTGACACTGGCGATCAAAAAGTTTAAAATACGTTTGGCATGAGAACATTAAAATTTTTATTGCAAAAAGAGTTCCGGCAGATCTTCCGGGATCCTTCTATCCTGCGTATCATTTTTATCATGCCCGTTATTCAATTGATGATCCTGCCATGGGCAGCGGATTATGAAGTGAAGAATGTTCAGTTAAGTGTAGTCGATCATGATCATTCCGGTTATTCTCAACAATTGATTTCAAAGATCACTGCCTCCGGATATTTTCAACTGCAGAATTATAGCTCATCGTATGATAATGCGATACACGACATCGAAGCAGATAAATCAGATCTGATCCTTGAAATTCCTGCGTCATTTGAAAAAAATCTTGTCAAGCAAAATGAATCCAATTTATTTCTTGCCATCAATGCGATCAATGGAGTAAAAGCCAACCTGGGTGGCGCTTATTTGCGCAGCATTATCCAGGATTACAATCAGGAAATAAGATTGAAGTGGATACAATTTCCACGGTTTAGCCCGGAAACAAATATCTCCGTCACTTCTTCCAATTGGTTCAACCCAACGATGAACTATAAATTTTTCATGGTGCCAGGTATCCTCGTGATCCTTGTCACGATGGTGGGATCATTTCTTACATCATTGAATATTGTAAAAGAAAAAGAGATCGGTACGATCGAGCAGATCAATGTGACGCCGGTAAAGAAGTATGAATTCATTTTAGGTAAGCTGATTCCGTTCTGGATCCTTGGGCTGATTGTGTTGTCGGTCGGGTTCGTAATCTCGCGGGTGGCCTATGGCATTATTCCGGCCGGAAGTTTTTTAACCATCTATATTTTCTCGGGCGTTTACCTGCTTGCCGTTCTCGGATTAGGGTTATTGATCTCCACCTTTACAGCCAATCAGCAGCAGGCCATGTTGATCTCATTCTTCCTGATGATGATCTTTATTCTCCTCAGCGGACTCTATACGTCTATTGACAGCATGCCGGAATGGGCAAAATGGATCACTAAGCTAAATCCCGTTTCTTACTTCATCGAGGTTATGCGCATGGTGGTGCTCAAAGGCAGCAGCCTTTATGATATTCGATACCATTTGCTGACCATGCTGGGCTTTGGGATTGTTCTAAACTCCTGGGCAGTAATCAGTTATAGAAAAAGATCTTAGTTTGAACACTTGAGAATTGAATATTGATTATTGTTTATTGAATATTTCCTTGGGTTGTTTCCTTCGTAAAATATTCAATAAACAATAATCAATATTCAATTCTCAACTCTTTTTCCTGACTGGCATGCTATATGCATTTTCTTCAGATATTATTTCAAAATCCTTAAATTCGGATATCACTAAAAAACGAATTGCCATGATCAAACTCGGAGATCTTAAGCCAGGCGGTATCATCGCCGTCAACGATGAAGGAATAGAAAGAGAAGGTACAGTAGTGCGTGTAAGCCATGAGGACCACCAGGCCCTCGTAGATAATGGGGTTCAGGAATTCTGGTATGGACTTGATGAAATGAAGTCGATACCACTGGATGACACCCAGCTCGCCAGGCTCGGTTTTACAAGGGAAGACCTTGATGGCGGGGTTAAATACAAGAAAGATTCTTTTCGCCTTGTGACTCCTAAAAAAGGCGATTTTTCGAATATCGAAATGTGGTGGCGCGAGGACCGTCGCCATTTTAATATCCCCCTGCAGGTGCACCAGCTTCAAAACCTGCATCTCGACATGACCAAAGTGCCTTTAGAAAAGCACTGAAAAGGAGCATTTTAGGCTGAGCGGGGTTAATATTTTCTTTTTTGGATACTCATTCTGAAAAAAAGAAGGCGTTTTTTCTTTTTTCGGCTTGCTACTCCTATCTTTGCACCCCTAAAATTTCTATGTCAAAACAACCTCTCATTAAGCAGGACGGAACCATTGTGGAAGCTTTATCGAACGCTATGTTCAGGGTAAAGCTGGAAAATGGCCACGAAATCCTCGCCACTATTTCAGGAAAAATGAGAATGCACTACATACGGATTTTACCGGGTGATAAAGTGGGTGTGGAGATGAGTCCGTATGACTTATCGAAGGGAAGAATAACATTTAGGTATAAGTAAGCTGTTAGCTAATAGCTATTAGCTACTAGGAAAAATAAAAGATTGATTTTTTAAATTGCTAAAAGCTAAAAGCTAATAGCTAAAAGCTGATAAAAATGAAAGTAAGAGCATCCATCAAGAAACGCAGCGTTGATTGCAAGATAGTTCGTCGCAAAGGCAGACTGTATGTAATTAACAAAAAGAATCCCCGCTTCAAGCAGCGTCAGGGATAACTGAAAGCTGATAGCTATTAGCTATTAGTGGTTAACTAAAGAAAGAAAAACAAAATAATAATAGATTATGGCTCGTATTGCCGGTGTTGATTTACCCAAGAATAAAAGAGGCGAAATAGGTCTTACCTATATATATGGTATTGGCCCTTCTACTGCAAAGTATATCCTCGACAAGAACAGTATCAACCGTGATAAGAAAGTACACGAATGGAATGATGATGATCTGAATGCTATTCGTAATACTATCACAGAAGAATTGAAAGTTGAAGGACAATTGCGTTCTGAAGTACAGACAAGTATCAAGCGTTTGCTGGATATTGCCTGTTACCGTGGTCTTCGCCATCGTAAAGGGTTGCCGGTTCGTGGTCAGCGTACCAAGACAAACAGCCGTACAAGAAAAGGTAAACGTAAGACGGTTGCTGGTAAGAAGAAAGCACCGAAGAAATAAACTAAAAGCTAATAGCTATTAGCTTTTAGTGACTTACAATAGAAGAATCTTTTCCTGATCGCAGGT
>JBDTPD010000257.1:0-6223 GCA_039932855.1 Chitinophagaceae bacterium
CCATTCCAATCTGCATCATTCTTACACACAACCAGATATTAACGGTCAACTCATTTGAGAATCCGGCCATCAAAAAATTCCTGAGTACTTTTCAAAATCGTCACCCCGATAAAAGGAATATGATGGTGCTGAAGATCTTTGAGAAAGTGGTGCAGAATTTTTTGGACCAGTTGAAAGAGATCAACCAGCGCAGAAATATTTTAGAACAAAAATTGTATGATGCCAGTCGGAATGAACATTTGCTGCAACTGATGCGCATACAAAAGAGCCTGGTATATTTTGTCACCGCACTGCGGTCGAATGAACTGGTGTTTATGAAAATGGAACGTACCAACTTTCTCGCCTTGCATGATGAAGAGAAAGAAGTACTCGAAGATCTGATCGTTGATAATTCACAGGCGCTGGAAATGGCAAATACCTATGCAAATATCCTGAGCAGTACACTCGATGCCTTTGCGAGCATAATTGCCAATAATCAAAACGTGGTGCTGAAAAGATTAGCGGTCATCACCATCGTACTCACGTTTCCTGTATTGATCTCCAGTTTGTTTGGGATGAATGTGCCAAGCGGGTTCGAGCATTCCCGCTATGCCTTCTATATCGTCGTATTTGTATCATTCGTCATCTCCCTGGTGATCGGGTTGTTATTTCTCCGTAAAAAAATATTCTAGCGATGAATTTTTTCAATGTCCGTGTATACGGTATCCTTATCAATGAAAAGAAACAGGTATTGGTAAGTGATGAATATATCCGTGGTAATTACTACACTAAATTTCCCGGTGGTGGATTAGAATTTGGTGAAGGCACGCGTGATTGTTTGAAGCGTGAGTTTATGGAAGAAATGAATTTATCAGTAGCAGTAGGCGAGCATTTGTATACCACTGATTTTTTCCAGATGTCGGCATTCAATCCAGAGCACCAGATCATTTCTATTTATTATGCAGTAAAAGCATTGGAGCCGATTACGGTGCCATTGCGGGAAAAAGAATTTGATTTTGATGATGCGCAGATGGCGGTATATAACGAAAAAAAAGAAACAGAAACTTTTCGTTTTATTGAGTGGGATAAATTTTCTTCTGCGGCGGTGACTTTGCCGATTGATAAGATTGTAGCGGATCTCGTAAAGAAGACCCCGTAGCTTATAAAGGAATTTGACCCAGAGAACCACAAAGAAGCTCAGAGTTTCACAGAGCTAACAGGATCTCTGTGAAACTCTGAGCTTCTTTGTGGTTCTCTGGGTCAAAAAACAATAATAAGCTGAAGACTCTACCCAGCTGCAGGAATATTCACAAACCCATCATCCCCTTCCTTCATTCCCATTGCTTCCCGTTTCATTTTAGCAGCCGTCTCATGTCCCAAATATTTTTCAATTCTTTTTTCTACAATATAAATAACCGGTGTAAGAAGGATCGCTACGGTAAACTTATAGATATAGTTCATCACACAAATACCAAGCACCAATCCCCAGCTCCATCCCGCTCCTATCTTAAACGCAATGATCAATACAATGAAACTATCTACCAGTTGCGATACTATTGTAGAACCAGTCGCTCTCAACCAGATCCGTTTTTCTCCCGTTATTTTTTTGATCTTATGAAAAATGGTCACATCCACGATCTGGCTCACCAGGAACGCGGTGATACTTGCAAAGATGATCCACATACCCTGTCCGAAAATAGAATTGTATGCTTTCGACATATCCGGTACACCATCTGCTACATGTGTCGAGTACCAGAAATCAGCCGGTGGTACAGCCATCGATAAATAAAACATCACAAAGGCGTAGGCGATCAAAATAACAGCGGTATAAGAAATACGTCGCACCGCTTTCGGGCCGAAGTATTCATTCACGATATCTGTCATGATAAATTCAAGAGGCCATAATAGTACACCACAGGTCAGGTTGAATGACAACCCTTTTTCACCAAAAATGGTAAAGTTGACAGGGTGAAAACCAAAGATCTTTTCCAGTGAAAAGATCTTATTACCGATCGTTTCTGCAATTAATGCATTGCAGCAAAAGAAGGCGGTGAACCCGAGAAATAATTTCGTGGGTTTATGCTTGAGGATAGGTGCGAGCATTCAGGCTGATTATAAAAAGTAAAAGAAAGATTAAATTAAGGATGTTGCTGATGATAAGCCATAACGGTACAATAGCCGTCAGCGTTTTCTTGCGCATCAGTGCTATCAGGTAGCACGAAAGGGTCAGTGGCACGATCAATATACCCATGAATGTACCGATAGTAATGATAGTCGCTGCAAGGTCCTGTTCCTTTATCCATGTTCTAAATAAAAGGGACAGGGATAAGAGGAAACAGATGCCACAGATAAAGGCCACACGTGACAAAAATAATAGCCAGCGCATACAGGATTTTCGTCTAAAATAGCATTATTTTGTCAGCCTAATATCATAGATCTATGAATAAGGACCTGCTTCGCAAGATTTTACCTCACATCATTGCATTCCTGGTATTTTTAATCGTCGCTGTTATCTATTGTAAACCTGCGTTGGAGGGTAAGGTACTGTACCAGCAAGATATCACGCAATGGAAGGGTTCTGTTCATGAGTCGGAAGTATTCAAAGAGAAACATGGCCATTTGCCTCTCTGGACCAATAGCATGTTTAGCGGTATGCCTACATTCCAGATCAGCGCTCCGTCAAACAATGTAATACCTGGCTATATTCACGCGATCCTGACACTGGGACTTCCTGCTCCTATTCAATTCTTTTTTCTTGCGTGTATTTGTTTTTATTTTTTGTGTATCGTTCTTCGTGTAAATCCATACATCGGTATATTGGGAGGATTAGCATTTGCGTATGCCACTTATGATCCCGTAATTATTGTTGCCGGACACGTGACCAAAATGTGGTCGATAGCATATATGCCCGCACTGCTCGGTTCTATGATCCTTATTTTTCAAAAGAAATACTGGACAGGTGCTGCACTGACAGCATTATTTGCATCGGTAATGATTGCGATGAATCACCCGCAGATCGATTATTATTTTTTCCTAACGGTCGGGATCATGATCATATTCTATGTTGCTTACTGGATTAAAAATAAAGAATGGAAACACATGATACTTGCACTGGTGTTTTTGGGTGCAGGAACACTGATTGGTGTTTTGGAGAATGCAGTAACCTTGTTATCGACGTACGAATACCAGAAGGAAACGATTCGTGGCGGAGGCTCGGTGTTAACAGATACTACACAAACTGGTGTGAAATCACAAACCGGTCTTGATAAAGACTACGCGTTCCGATATAGCGCCAGTATTACTGAGCCGTTGGTAATGATGGTACCACGCATGCTCGGCGGAAGTGCAGGTAGCTATGAAGAAGTACCACAGGAAGATTCAAAGGCCGTACAGGCAATATCTGCGTTACCAAAAGAATTACAACAACAACTATCACCCGCTCTTCGCTATTATTGGGGAGGTATCAGCTATGATGGAAATTTTGGAGGCACTGCTGGTCCGCCCTATGCCGGCGCTATCATTTGCTTCCTCGCTATCATGGCCTTTTTTGTTATCGATAAAAAATATAAATGGTGGATGCTCACGGCGATTATTTTGGCTGTACTGATGTCGTGGGGGTCTTATTTTGAAGCATTCAATGACATCCTGTATAACTATTTCCCATTTTATAATAAATTCCGGGCGCCTTCGATGACATTGGTGATCCCGCAACTTTTGTTACCAATTTTAGCAGTGTTATGTGTCAATGCATTTGTCACTAGTCCTGATAAAAAAACATTGCTACCGGCTTTTAAAAAAGGATTAATTGCTACTTGTATCGTATTCGTGATATTATTCATGTTGTATTTCTCTTTTAGTTACCTGGCCCAGGGTGACAGTAATATATTAAAAAGAGCACGCGATGCACAGCAACCACAACTCTATGATGCTGTTAAATCATTCTTTGATGGATTGATAGCGGATAGAAAAGGGTTAATGCTTGGCGACATTTTCCGTTCGCTTGGTTTTATTGCGGTAGCAGCGGCTATCTTATTCTTACTGATCCGTAATACACTCAAGCCGTTACTGGCTACTATCCTGCTCACTGCTTTTGTCTTTATCGACTTGATCGTAATCGACAATCATTACCTGAACAGTGATAATTTCCAGGAAAAATCTGAAAATGAAAATAGTTTTCAGTTAACAAAAGCTGACCAGGATATCCTGGCGGATAAATCATTCTTCCGGGTGATAAATGTATCCGGTGATCCGTTTACAGATGCTGTTACTTCTTATAATTATAATTCAGTTGGTGGTTATCATGCGGTGAAACTCCGCTTGTACCAGGATATTATTGAACATCAGTTCAGCCGTCAGCCAAGCCAGGGAGTGATAGACATGCTGAACGTAAAATATTTTATACAAAAAGATAACCAGGGATTGACGCAACAATATCAAAAGAATCCGGGTGCATTAGGTCCTTGCTGGTTAGCCGGCAATATTTCTTTTGTGAAAACTCCGGATGCAGAAATGGCGGCGCTTGATCATTTCAATCCAAAAGATACTGCCATCGTCAATGAGTCATTTAAATCATCCATACCATTCATGCCTGTAGCGGATAGTGCTGCTACTATTACATTGGTAAGTAATGAAAATGATCTGATCAATTATGATTTCAACGCGGCCAGCAACCAGTTTGCGGTGTTCAGCGAAGTGTATTATAAATCTGGCTGGAAAGCATTTATCGACGGTAAAGAATCACCGATCATAAAAACAGATTATGTATTGCGTGGATTAGCGGTGCCGGCTGGTAAGCACAAGATCGAATTCAAATTTGAACCAAAAGGATATATGACGGGTAAAATGATCACATCGGTCTTTACCATTATCATGATAGTCCTTATAGCTATTGCCATCTTTATGGGTTGGAAACAACGTAAGACGGTGAGTCGTCAGTTGTGAATCGTGAATCGTGAGTCGTGAGTCGTGAATCGTGAATCGTGAGTCGTGAGTCGTGAGTTGTGAGTGGTTAACTACAATTATAAACCTGTTCACGACTCACGATTCACTACTCACGTCTCACTAGTGACCATTCATTATGAAAATAATCAGCCTTACCTGGTATAAAATTCTCCCCGCTGTTTTCGGTGGTCAAAAAGGTATCGCTTGTTTCAATGAATCATTAGCCAACCATTTTCCACTTACCTGTCTTTGTTCATCCAATAATGAACCGGGAAATAATACATCGTATAAAGTATTACCCGAACTACCCGTGAGTAAATCACAGTTCATCAATCCATTTTGCTGGAGTAAGATCAGTAGCATTGCACAAGCTGAGCAAGCGACACATATCATTCTCGAACATCCTTATCATGGGATAGCTGCGAATCGTGCTGCAAAGAAATGCGGAGCCATGCTGATCCTTCATGCACATAATATAGAGTCGGAACGTTTTCGCGAATTAGGTAAATGGGGCTGGAGAATACTCAGGGCGTATGAAAAATGGATTCACCGTAAAGCGGCATTAGTGCTTTTTAAAACAAGTGCTGATCGTGATTTTGCCATTGCCCATTTTGGGATCAATGCTGATAAATGTTTATTGATCCCGTATGGTATTAATAGAAAAAAGGATGTTGATCGCAATGCAGCCAGCGAAAAGATCCGGCAAAGGCATGGTATCCCTTCGGCAAATAAGATATTGTTGTTTGCAGGCACATTAGACTACGAGCCGAATGCTGAAGCTGTTGAAGCAATTTATTCTAAGATAGCACCAGCTTTAGAAGGTAAGCCGCATACAATTATTATTTGTGGAAAGAATGGTCAGTCTGTTGGTCGTCCGCATCCGATGGTGATTAACGCGGGAGAGGTAGAAGATATTGATGAATATTTTGCAGCAGCAGATGTCTTCATCAATCCTGTATGCAAAGGCGGTGGTGTACAGACAAAGAATGTGGAAGCGCTGGCGAATGATTGTAACGTGGTCTGTTTTGAGAAAATGGTGGACAGAGAGATGAGAGCTGTAGCAGGTAATAAATTATTTATAGCGAATGATTGGTTGTCGTTTGTTACTAAGATTGAAGAGGCGGCGATCGTTAGCAATAAGATTTCGGATTCTTTTTTTGAGTATTATGACTGTGATGTGATTATTCAAAGATTGGTTACTAAATTGGAGAATGTTTCAGCTTAAGATTGTTTTATTACACAGAGAGCCACAGAGTAGGCACAGAGGTTCACAGAGAAATTAAAATATCAGAATGCCTCTGTG
>JBDTPD010000258.1:0-6217 GCA_039932855.1 Chitinophagaceae bacterium
CTTATGGATGGATAGGCTTGCTTTATTTTTTTGACTGTTTGGTACCAGGCTTTTTTTTGATCTTGATTTGAAGGTCTTCTTCTGATACTTTGATCATCGTCTCCAACCCAGGAATACGCAGGTTTGCATACTTAAGCGCCTTCTCAAGTTGCCTGATCTGCTGTTTATACTCTTGTGCTTTTTTGTCTTCTTCTTTACTGGATAACACTGTTGTATAGGTTTTGTCTGCCAAACTTCCGACTCGAAGTCGAGTCATCCAAAGTTTTAATGTGTTCCTGTTAAGACCATACTTTCTACAGGCCGACCAGATAGATAAGGAGCCGGTGCGGATCTCTCCAATGATTAATTCCATCTCTTCTTTACTACGGCGTAGCCAAGGGCTTTTGCTCAGTGGGCTGAGTTTGTTTTTTTGCTTTTTCTTTTCTTTCATCCTAATTGGGATTGCTGCAAAGCTATTTTAGGACTAGACAGTCTCCTTAAAGGAGCTTTTTATTAGCAGAATGTACTGTAATAATTTTTTACTCAGCTCTCTGTAACGAATTTAAATTCAATCGAATATTTTTTAAGCGTAAGTGTTGAAACAACTTGAGAAGCAGATTTTGTTCGTTGGTCAAACTCGTGTGCAACGAGAATGCCACGAACTGGCTTGCCGCCTTCCTCCTTTTGCAGATCGCCCATATATCCCAGAATCTGACCGATGGAGCGACTGTCTGCAGTACCTGCTTTCAACTCTACAACCACAATGCCATCAGTATCTTCGCAAGTAATATCAATAAAGCCTGAATTAACAGCTCGTTCTGCGCCGTCATCGATAATCTTTAAACCTTGTTCAAGACTGGTGATATTAAGTCTTAAACTCGCCTGCATATCACGTTCAAGAGAAAACCTCTGACGAGCCTGTAGGTTTAGTTCTTCAGAAGCTATTGAATTTGAAGTTGGAATTTCTAATGACGCCTGATCTCTTAATGGTATGCTTTCAAAACCGTTGTCCATCAAAAATTTTCGATAACGGACAATGGCGTTTTTATATGACTGAAGATTATTTCGAATATTCCCATCGAATTTTATCTTGGTAGGATTGGGCCGATGAGCTCTTTCATCATCAGTTGAATAAGAAAGATTATCAATTAACTCCTGATAGGTGTTATTCTTAAAGTGGTCATCCAGACTTCCATAAGCATCCTCAACTTTCTTGACACGATGTATTTGTGCTGCCTGCGTATTTTCAGCATATTTCTGCTCAGCCAGCCATATTGAATAGTTCGATTTCATAAATTCTCCGCCATTATCGTGTGAAGATAAAAATCATAACTTACGTTTTTACTCTTGTCGATGACACATTATTGCAGGACTTGCGTGCAAATTACATGCAAATGTAAAAGGCAGTTACAACTCTAGTCATAACTGCCTGATTTTTAGCTCCCCTTCTGGACTTGAACCAGAGACCCTCTGATTAACAGTTATGTGCCCTTTCTTCGCTAATTTCGCTGCTTAAGTTATAAATATTGAGCGGACAGTGCTTGTTCGACGGCTAATATACCTGCACCCGTCTGCGGGGGAGCCGGTGCCGCCCAGTCCATTTCTATGAAAGGCGGGTAGCAAAAAGGCATTGCATTGCAGCAAAATTTCCTGCACGTTGCTAAACGTTGGAGGGTAGCCGTAAAGCCACGGGCATGGAAATCAGAATGCTGAAAGACCTGATCGCTACTAGAAGTTAAAGCCAAGTCTGAATCCGAGGAATGACAGGGTTCCGCCGGGCAGTGAAACTGACTCGTACCGAAGTCCAAGTTCAAGAGCATTAAACTGAACGCCTATAGTGGGAGCATAAGCAAAGCCGCCATTTGAAACAGACGCCAATTCACCGTTGTCGTCAGAATAATATTGTTTGAATGAACCATATCCTACTTCTCCCATTACAAAAAAGTGATCCTTGATAATATATTTGTACCCAGCTTTAACCGGTATCAGTAAGCCGGCCTTCACATCTTCTCCCTCAAGGCTTTCAGGAATGAAAGCAATGCCTCCGGTGGTAAGAGTGGCAAAGCCAGGGCCAACATGGTAGGCGAAACGCAAGGTAAGGCCGCCTGTAAAATTGTAGGCTTCTTTTACGTCACCTGTAGGTAACCCTGCTTCCAGTCCGAAACCGAAACTGAATTTCTTGGACAGACTCTGCCCGCTCGCGTTTGATGAGCAAAAAATGCTTAACATTCCGCAAATGAGAAACAAATTAAATTTTTTCATGCCGATTTAAATTTTTTGGGTTAAGTAATAAAAGCATTTGGCTTCCAATAACGAAGCTAAGGTAAAATATACGTTTGTTTATTAGCCATGATATTTTGGCCGCGATGGCATTTAACCCAAAATGGGACAGCGAACAAACCCGTATAGACGGTAAGAAGAAACAAAAACAAGCAGATTTCCGGCAATACGCGCATGTTGCTGATAAGCCCAATACAAATCAAATAAATCCCGGCTTTTGCTCCGTTGATATAATGCCCTTAGTTTGGTACCCAATAGTTCTTCCAGTTCATAAGAAGGGATATTGCAACCTCCACTAAACCAACCATTCTGTACCTGTAGATCTACTTCTTTAAGCCCCAAAACGTTAAAATGCTCCCTGGTGTTAATTTCTATTTTCAGTTTCATTATTATCACCGGCGCAATCTCCGATTCAAAAGGATAAATAATTGTATTGTTATGCAAGCTTTGATCTACTTTTCTTGTTGTTCCTAAGAATTCCAGTCTTTCCCTCAGCATTACCAGCAAAGGTTTAATTGGGCCTTCCTTTGTTTGCACAAGGTCTATATCTTCTGAATACCGGGCTTGAGGTTTTAAATATATTTTGTGCAAGGCTGTACCACCACGAAAGGCCAGATTCCCTTCAGCAATTCATCAGAAAATATTTCTATTAATGCCCGTTCAATAATAGGATCTTGCTCTACCTGTGCATTTTCGGGCCAGGGGGCATAGTTTTTCCATTCTTCTATGTAACGTCTTGAAATCATATATCAGCCTCTATATTGGTATTATTAATCACTTTCCATTTCTCATCTAATGAGCCATCTTTAATTTTGCTATTAGACATAGGAACAGAAAAAACATTTTTATCTTTCAGCACCTTTAACAATACAGCCCCAAGCTTTTCGCTTTTCAATTCTTTGTCTAATATATATCCCAACCTTTGTATGGTGGCAACCTGCGGATATTTACTTGCTGTTTTTTGCAATACTGCCGGTTTTATTTCCTGGGTCAATTCCTTTAAAATGGTAAGTGTATTATTAAGAGATATTGCATCCATATAAAATAACAGGTCAAGAGCGGTTAATTCCGGCGAAGACACATTGATATATCCAGCATCTGTTTTTTTCTCAATTACGGATTCGGCTGACCAGTCTTTTTTTACATAGAAATTGATCTTTAGTTTCTTGTTCTTTATATTTCTAAGCGCTGGTTTTTGCGTAATCACAAAATATTCCATTGGTTGTTGATGGGCAGCTCCATGAAGCGCTGCGGCAGAAATGAGACCAACATAATAACGCCGGTTCAACATCTTCATCATATCGTCAATAAGCAGCGTTGGCGGAACCATCCCTTGTTTTGTATATTCCGGGGAAAGGATGGCATAAAAACCTTTCCTTACCTGGGCTACCTTTTCCCGGGTCTTTGCCCGGTACAGTGCCTGATTAACAGCTTTATTTGATACCTGTAACGCCTGCTTTAGTTCTTCTAGCCCAAAAGAATACCTTCCCTGTGAGCGGGTTTCATTCAGGAAGGTATCTAAACTGATTGCAATAGCAGGCTGTTTGGTCATTTGCGATTCACTACAGAAAACGTAGCTTATCGCAAATGAAAAAAATATCTTAGGGACAGCTGGTTGAAGGTAGAACCGTGCAAGGAATGTGAGATCTGTTTATTTAACCCTGCCTTGGCAGCGTAGTTTAGAATTTTAATTAAGGGAGTTATGGACAGTGTGAAAATGCTGTACCCGAGGAAGCTACTGCGGCTTCCTCTTTGTTTATAAAGAAATCCTGACGTTGCAGGAAGCCTGCCAGTATATGGGCATCAGTTCATCCCATATTTACAAATTGACAAGTAAGCGGTTGATACCTCATTATTCTCCAACAGGCAAACTGATTTATTTCAGGCGATCTGAGCTAGATGATTGGGTAATAAAAGCCGCAGAACGCCGATTAGTGAAATGGATGCCGAAGCGGAATCGTATTTAAGAGTAAATAGGAGGGAGAAATAAATGTCTAGATTGGATCAAACCGAAGAGGGAGGATGACAAATATTTTTTCATCAAAATTGATAAGCGAGAAGTTGAGGTCACATTTGAGGTCACATTAATGAAAAAGAGTTACAACGAAGGTTGTAACTCTTTGATTTTCAAGCTCCCCCTGCCCGACTTGAACGGGCGACCCTCTGATTAACAGTCAGATGCTCTAACCAACTGAGCTAAGGAGGATTGTACCTCATTTGACTGAGGGAGGGCAAAATTAAGGTTTTTCACCGATTCTCAAAAACTACTTTAAAAGTTCCTGAATCCCTTTGCCAGTAAGAGTTCTGGGCCCTTAAGGTTTCTGGGTACTTAACTTGTCTCTGCCATGTCCAGTTAAAATGAGTGAGGATTAATTCGGCTGAATTTGGTCTTTTAGACCCGGTTTAAGCAAAAATTACTCAGCCGAAACCATCTCAACTAACAAATTGATTTACAATTATTTGAATGATTTTGTAACTTTGCTGAATCGGTTTTAACCATCGTTTTTGTGCAAATTTTGTGCAAATAACTGAGCGATAATTGAAGAGTGAAAAACGTGAATATTATGGGCGCCGAAGTATCAATAATGCTGGACACCCGCAAGGCAAAAAAAGACGGAGTGTACCCCGTCAAGCTCCGCGTATATTATGGAGCGAAAACGGAACATTATCCGATGATTTACGACTTAACCAGAGAGGATTTAGAAATTACAGGCCATGAGGGTAAGTGAATCATTTGCCATCTTGCGAGACAAGATCAATGATCTGAGCCGACAAGCGCAGGCGAAGGCAGAAGCCATTGTTCCTTTTAATTTTTCGATGTTTTACCAGCGGTTCGTACATGGCAATCCCTTGTTCCGAGAGAAGAAGAGTAAAGTATTGAAGCTCGTGCCAAGAGAATCTACGCTTGGCCTGCCAAACGCCTGGATCAACAGGTTCCCGATACTTACTGAATTGCACCCAGGCCCCGCTAATATTTCCTGCGTGTATGCTTCTACAGTAAAGAGCCTGCTTTTTCAGGACCGGATTGGTACAGCCAGTTCCTATCAATCGAGCTATTCCTCAATCAAACATTTCCGGGGCAATGTTCGATTTGCCGACATTACCGCCCAATACTTAAAAGAGTATGAAGTATGGATGATCAATACAGAACACAATTCAAAAACGACCGTCGGTATTTACATGAGAGCGCTTCGAGCCGTCTTTAATGAGGCCATAGAAAAGCGCCTGACCAGCGCTGAAAGCTTTCCTTTCGGCAGACGCAGATACGGCATTCCCACCGGTAGAAATATAAAAAGGCATTGGAGTTGTCGACTATTTCCAAATTATATTATGCAGGGCCGACCAAACAGCAGCGCCAGAAGGCCAGAGATTTTTGGTTCTTCAGCTTTTACGCCAACGGAATGAACGTAAAAGACATGATAAATCTTAAGTACAAAAATATTCAGGGAGAAAGAATACTGTTTTCTCTACATCAATCAACTAATACCCATATAGATGGGAAAAGTAACGCTTAAACCGCTCCAGCATCGCGACCAGGAATGTATTGGCATTTATGTTGAAGCGAATGAGAAAATAGATAAAGTACTCAGTAAAAAGGCGGGGGCAAAATGGAGCCGAACAAATCGTTGCTGGTATATTCCGTTAAACAGGCAGAATTATGGCCTGCTGCAGGAGGCGTTAACGGAATTGCTCATATAGATAACTCTGCCCTTCATCTATATCTAACCAACAAGAAAAGCGATAGT
Organism: Chitinophagaceae bacterium; assembly: GCA_039932855.1. Lineage (GTDB taxonomy): Bacteria > Bacteroidota > Bacteroidia > Chitinophagales > Chitinophagaceae > JAJKIP01. The sequence goes on from JBDTPD010000258.1 coordinate 6,006, forward strand.
GGTAAATGCCACGAGCTACCGGTGACACAACAAAGGCTGATAGAAAAGGACCAAAAGACTACTTAATTGGTAAAGCATACAGTAGGCAATAATCAAAGTTTGCCGGTTATACGGCGGAACGAACGCGTTGAAAAAATACATCCCGTAAATGCTCATGTGTAGAAGTTAAGAGTTGATCTGACAATTGGGGTTAAATTTAAGTAACCACACTT
>JBDTPD010000259.1:0-6189 GCA_039932855.1 Chitinophagaceae bacterium
TCTTTTTCTGATCTGCCACCTTCAAATAATACATAAGCATTGTCTGCTATGTTATTGATAGCAAGATCACAATATTTAACCACTGAATCTGCCAGGTAACTTGCTTTATTGGTAGTACGGTGAAACACTCTTGCCAATACTGAGTAAGTGAATTTTTTCCATTTTTCTACATCACCATGGTAAGAAAAAAACTGTGTTCCAAGTCCAAGATTTGCTGCATCAACACCGTCGCCGGTTTTGCTCAGATAGTCAAGCGCAAGGCGACAATTCTTTTTCACTTCTTCATACACGACAGATTGTTCATCATAATCAAAAACAAGACGATCTTTTTCGAACGCTTCTTTTACGATGATCTCGCCATGCATATCTGTCGTACATAACCATGCCCAGGCACGTATGGCATAAGCAACTCCTACGTAATCCCATTTTTTCTGCTCAATTCCCCATTGGATTATTTTGTTCAGGTTTTCGCCCTGGCCATAATATAACATTGCCCAATGGCTACCACCTATATCTGCTGCTGCAGCAGTGCTGTTGGTAGTGGTCATACCCATCTGGTCATACTGATTGCCAGAAGTGTTAGTGGCCCAGAATTGCACGTAACGGCCAACATACTGACCATCATTTTGCGGACCGTATAAAGAACCCTGTGCGGTATTGCTGATACACATATTCGCAATAACGTTCGGCATAATTTGCTCAATCGGTTCTACTACCAGAGCATTGGGGTTCTGGTAAGCATCATCGATTTTCTTTGTACATGACTCAATAGTAAGTGCGAGCCCCGCAAGTACTGAACATGTAATAAATAAATGCTTTTTCATTATAGTAAGATTTTTAAATGCTTAGAAAGAAGTTCTGACTCCGAAGTTTACACTTAACTGTGCAGGTAATGTTCCATAATCAAAACCAAAACCACCAACACCACGTGTACCGGCTGTGTTTGCGTTAACTGCCGGATCAGCTCCGGAATAATTAGTCAACAGGAACACATCATTCGCCGTAACAAATACGCCGAGTGATTTAAATGCACGTAATCTTTTGATGGCAGAAGGAGGGAACATATAAGCCAGCGTCACATCTCTTAAACGAAGCCAGTTTACATTTTTTTCAATAAATTCTTCTTCAGGAAGTAAACGATAATAGTTATCGTTATAATAAGGCGTTACTGCAATAGTATTAACTGTTGGAGTAGCCGTATTTTCTAAACCGTCCTGCAATACACCCTTGATTACACGTGGCGTTAACCTGTCTGCTGTAAGCGGGCTACGACCAATGGTAGTGAGGTATTGGTTTGTTCCATTGAAAATATCTCCACCAACTTTGATATCCCACAGCATACTGAATGACCAGTTTCTGAAGTTAATGGTGTTGTTCCATCCCAATGTGAAATCAGGATTTCTGTCACCACGTACACGCTGGTTGCCATCAATAACTGGTAAGCCTGTAGAAGCATTGATCAGCTTATCACCATTATTATTACGCAGGTATCCAAAGCCTGAAATGGAAGTAGAAGAACCACCAAGCACGATACCACCGGCTGCATTTCCATAAATATTTGCATCAGCAATGTAGTATAGCGAAACGTTCTTTGGAAGTTCTACCACCTTACTGTGCATTTTATTAAAATTCAATCGGGTGTTCCAGCTGAATGTGGAAGTCTTAACAACATTTGCATCAATGCTGATCTCAATACCTTTATTTCTTGTACTACCTGCATTTTGCGTGTTCAATACATAACCGGTAGCATAACTCAACCTGAATACTTCAATGATCTGATCTTTGTTCAATGTATTATAATAAGCCGCGTCTATGTTCAAACGGCTGTTGAACAACCGGAGTTCCGTTCCTATTTCATATGTCTGTTGTTTCTCTGGTTTCAACTCAGGGTTGTTATTGGTAAAGCCATAAGAAAATCCACCACCACTCGATAAACTATTAACGAAGATGGACTGTGTAGAATAAGGAGAGTTCAGACGGGCAGTAGAGGCTGCTGATGACCGTAATTTCCAATAATTAAGTACATTGGTTTTAATTTTCGGAAAGATATCAGTCATAATCACACTCATACTTACACCAGGATAGTTGAAGTTTCTATTTTTTTCAGGTAAAGTAGAGGCCTGTTCAAAACGGTGAGTATAGTTCAGGAAAACGAGATTCTTATAGTTCACAGCAAATTCTCCGAAATAAGCCACTTCACGAATAATAGATTCGTTATCTTCTCCATAGACATTTCTTAACAGACGTGTACGTCTGTTCAATTGGGTAGCACTGCTATCCTTAACGCCAGGTAATGCATTGTAGTCAGCTAAAGTCAATGGATGGCCACCTTTGTACATTTGTCCCTGGTATACTGAATCCACAATATTGGTTCCTGATACAGCAAACATCTTTGTTTCATAATCCTGCCACATTGTTCCACCCATCAAGCGGAAATTGAAATTGCCAATTGATTTTTTTGCTGTTGCTGTGATGGTGTGGTTGTAACCATCATATCTTCTCCAGAAATTATCCTGGATGCCGCCTTGTTTATTCGTAACAAAAAACGATAAGGGATGATAACGGAGAAATCCATCTGTTTCATAATGCTCGTATCCGAATCTGCCTGACAAAGTCAACCAATCAGTAGGATTAATATTAATACCCACAGAAGCATTGTATCGTTCAGTAGTTTCACCATTACGATTTGCTTTTACACTAAAAAGCGGATTATCGATTTCTGCATTCGGGCCATTCTGAGAAAACAAATGATTTTTTGAAGCATTATCTCCTTGCGTTTGTGTTATGCTTAATGTAGATGGCCATGTCAGTAAGGCTAACATATATCCACCGGCGCTTCTGAATACTTTATCATTATCAATTTTGGTGTAAGTAATGGTTGGCGTAATATCCAGGAATTTTCCAAACTTGGTTGTATTTGATAACCGGAGCGTATATCTTTTATAATCATTACTGGGAATTACACCTGTCTGATCAAAAAAGGACCCTGAAGCGCGGAAGATTGAATTCTTAAAACCAAAGTCAGCTCCAAGATTATGCGTTTGAGCAAAACCGGTTCTGAAAAATTCATCCTTATTATCATACAGCTTGGTGCCTGGCGCATAAGCCGGACCATAATAGCGGAACACACTTGAGGTGTCACCGTTGGTACCATTTATAAAGCCATCAAATGTTTTAGGGAAACGTGTTACTTTCTGAACACGGAAACTATTATCATATTGAATAGCCAGTTTATTAGATGTTGCTTTCCTCGTAGTGATGATGATGGCGCCGGAACTTGCCTGGCTACCATACAATGCTGTAGCTTCCGGACCTTTCAATACAGTGATACTTTGAATATCATTTGGATTAAGATCCGAAATTCTATTAGTATAATCGGTATTCTTATTAGCGGTATTGGTTAAGCCGGCACCTCTTTCTACCAATCCAACACCAGAACCACCATTAGAGTTTTCATCGATAGTAGTGTTGTCAACAACAACACCATCGATTACAAACAATGGCTGATTACTCATGGATAATGAGTTGAAGCCTCGCAATACAATGCTGGATGAAGCTCCCGCATTTCCGGACGTAGAGGTAACAGTAGCGCCAGCTACACGTCCCTGCAGACTATTAAGAAAATTGTCACGTTGCGTTTCTTTGATCTCTTTACCTTCTACCTTCTGCACAGAATAACCGATCTCTTTGGCATTACGCTTTATATCCATGGCAGTCACTACTACTTCGCCTAATGCTCCATCAGTCGATTTCAAATTGATCGCAAGCGAGTTCTGCGCTCCGATCTTTACAGAAGAAGATTGAAAGCCGACGTGAGTGATCTCAACGGTCTCACCCTGGTTTACTTTGAGTGTAAAGTTTCCTTTTGCGTCGGTCTGTGTCACTCGTTGAGTGCCCTTTACACGGATGTTCACACCCTGCAAAGGAGTTTTGTTGTCATCTGAGAGAATGGTACCGCTGATCGTTCTTTCCTGCGCCATTGAAAGCTTTGGCAACAGGAACAGCAGTAACAATAATGCTACTGGTAACCGGAGAATTTTTCTCATAGCTGTGTTGTTTTTTAAAAATAATAATAAGCAGTTCCGCAATCTGGTATTAAAGAACAGTAATACCAGCGTCAGCATAGGGTTTCAACAACGGGTCTTCAGGGGGTAATTCAGTGATCAGGATATCGATTTTATCAAGTCCGCCGATCTGTATCGGTTGGAACGTGTTAATCTTTTCGGCAATAGCCAAACAAACAATTTTCTGAGAGGATTCAATCATTGCTTTTTTCAATTGTACCACTTCCCAGTCATTGTCTGTAATGCCATGTTGTATGTCGATAGCGTTAGTTCCTAAAAAACAGATATCGGCCCTGATCTGTTTGATCTTGGCGATAGCTTCTGCACCTACAGTGATCTTTGAACTCTTGGAGATCTTATCACCTATCAGGATCACTTCAATATTCGGATGATGCATATATTCTAATATAGCACCGATACTTCCGGAAATAAAGGTGGCCTTCAATTGCGGGGGAAGCATTCTTGCCATTTCAAGAATAGTAGTACCACCACTGGTTAGAATGAACATTCCATTACTGATAAGGCTGATTGCTTTTTCAGCAATGATCTTCTTTTGATTTTGTGAGTAGACTACATCAGCCGGAAAATGTACCTGGCTGAAAGAATGGGAGAGTGCACCTCCATGTACTTTTATGATCTTACCTTCTTCAGCCAATTCCTGGAGATCACGACGGATAGTATCTTCCGATACATTGATCTCACTGCTGAGGGAAGATGAGAGAACTTTGTTGTGCAGGTTTACCTGATGAAGGATATAAGCCTGGCGTTCTTTTTTAAGCATATTAGTGTTGGAAAGTCTAAATGTAAGTTAAATTACTGCACAAAAACGCAGAAAGCCGTAAATATTTGCAAGAAAAGCTGCAAATGGGGATAAATTAGGAAAAGCTGTTAACTGTGGGAAAGGGCTATTAGCTTTTAGCCATTAGCAGTTAGTTGACCTTAGCATATTGAAACTAATAAAGCCTCCGGTCTGGAGGCTTCTATATTTTCTTAAGTAGTAAATAAAAACTAACAGCTAAAAGCTTTCTTAAAAGGTAAATCTCGCAGAGAACCCAATCGCTGCCGGTTCAAAATTGATATCGCTGACAAGATTTAGTTCGGGTTTCCAGTCGAGGGATATGTTGAGCGGAAGATTGACAAATTTATAATCAAGTCCCAGTACTCCCTGCGCGCCGAAAGCTACATCAGTTTCATTCTTTGCCTTATTAACATTATAGTTTTTGGTAAACCCTACATAGCCACCGCCACCATAATACCATTGTACTCCCTGAGCACTGAATGGTTTGTGCACTTCATACAATGCACCGAGTGCCAGCGGATCACCAAAAGAGAAGAGCGCTTCGATCGCTGATGTTTCCGTAAGGAAATGTTTTAACGTGATAGAATTGTTAACGATCGCAGGAGCGCTGCTCAACCTTATACCCAATGCCGTTTTATATTCCTGGGCAGATGATGTATTGGAAATTGCGAGCGCTGCAGAAACTAACAGTACAAGAAGTATTTTCTTCATGATGATCTGATTTTATTATGATCAGAACGAAAAAGAATACCAGATAGTTTAAATGAAATGTGAAAGTAGGGAAGCTATTAGCTTTTAGCTGTTAGCTATTAGTTTCGATCGTGAGTATTGTGATTGTATTATAGAAATGAATTAAAGAATCCTAACCGCTAATAGCTAAAAGCTAACAGCTGTCCTCTATTCAAACATCTCTTCCTTCGTCTTCGGTCTTCTTTCTTCGAGCCAGCGGAAGTTTTCGAGTTGCATTTCTTTAGGGCCCTTTTGATTGATAGGCCAGATGGTACCGGTGACCTCGGTGCGGAAAACAACCTTTTCTAATTCTTTATTGGCGAAATAAATATCGATAAGATCTGACTTGGATTGATTGATGCCGGTATAGGCGCTGTCATTGTCCTGTATATAATATACACATTCGGCATAGCCGCGCGCCCTGACAGAATCAATATTGCCATCTAGGAACCATCCATCGATGCGCGTTGATTTTATCTGGTTATATACATCTTTCTCCACCTCATTTACCATGAATCCATTTTCAAATGCCTGTATCCTGTCGGCTTTTTTGTTTTTGGTAAATAAAAGAATAGTATCTCCGGTGATCTGACTTTT
>JBDTPD010000260.1:0-6189 GCA_039932855.1 Chitinophagaceae bacterium
GCTGGAAGGCACCTACACCACCTTCTCTTACCTGATCATTTTCGCAAAATTGAGTCAGCACTTTATTATATGTATCATCTGTTGACCCATCATCGACGAAAATGATTTCGAAGTGAGGATAATTCTGTTTTAATAAGCTGGCGATTGTTTTTACTGCATTTACTTCTTCATTATATGCAGGAACGATGATACTTACAGCAGGCGCATTTTCTCCAACCGGCATTAAATATAACTGGCTATAAATATTGCTTCTCATCTTTTGCAATCCGGCCATTACCGCCATTATGATAATGCGACCCATACCAAGAACAATAGCTATCCAGAATGCTGCTGACATAAAATGCTCGAACCAATACCAGAAGGTAGCGATACCACCGTCTATACGAACCAGGTTATTATGCACGGGTGGCATAACGATGTCTTTGGTGGTATGAAGAAGATTTGCAACAGTAGTAAACTGTATGCCATTACTTTTAAAATAATGAATGATCCTTGATAATGCATCAACAGTAGCCTGGCGATTACCACCTGCATCATGCAATAAGATGATCCCTTTTTCAGGATTTGCCTCATATTGACGAATGACACGCGTATATACACTATCTGCGCTTATTCCTTCCTGCCAGTCTTCGGGGTCGATACTTTCTCCAACCGTATAATAATCTTCCTGCTTGCTTAATGCAACAGGTTTTAATTCTACTTCACTGGCTGGTTCGGAATCGGCATTATAAGGTGCACGAAAAAGAACAGTGCTTCTTCCGGTAATTGCTTCAATCAGCAGACGTGTACTTTCCATTTCTGTCAGGGCACGTTCAGAACTTACGGTCGCTATATTAGGATGAGTAAATGTGTGATTACCGATCTCATGTCCATCACGATAAATGCGACGCAACAGATTAAGATTATTCTCTGCTTCTACACCGATCACAAAAAAAGCAGCTGGTACTTTTTCTTTTTTAAGAATATCAAGTATCTGAGGTGTATACTCAGGGTCAGGGCCATCATCAAACGTCAGGATCACCTGCTTATGAACATTTCCGTATTTTTTTATTACGTATTTGGTAGGCAATTGCTCATATTGCTCTTCCGAGATCATTCCCTCTGCACTATCTACTTCAATATTGATTTTACCCGGTTCTGGTTTGCTGATGACATTCAATATTTCGCCGTCACCAATATAATCTGGTTTTTCAAATGGAGAATTAACGCGTCGCAAGGAAGTAAACAATGATTTGTGTTTTTGCAAACTATCATTGCTTAAATCCTCATTATAAAACTGCCACAATCTTCCGTCCTCGCTTCCTAATCTCCATAAAGCTGTACCGGCTGTGCCATACTGATCAGCAAACCTGATACTATTGAAATTACCGGCTGCATCTATAAAATAAACCTGGTGCTTAATGCTATCAGCATCAGTGTAGGAATAATGACAGTTATAACTATCATTATCAAAATCGATCGTTGCATTATATTCTTTTGCCGTAGCAAGCGCCTGCTTATAGGTAAGCGTATTTGCTTCCGTATGTTCCGCCCAATCATATCCATATCCACCTACGCAAAGAATAATTTTTTCAGACGGAATACCTTTTGCCGCTTCATCCAGCACCTTTTCTATCCATTGCTGACTGCTGATATCACCAGCTACACTGGTACTATAATGCTCATCGTATGCCATCAGGAAAAGATAATCGTTATATACAGCCAGTTCTTTTACATTGAAGTCATCATTATTAGGCATAATATCCTGCGTAACAACAAATCCCTGTGCATGTAATTTTTCATATAATTCTTTCTGAAAAGCAATGATCGGTTCATCAGTTTTCTCCTGAAACTCCTCAAAGTCGATATTGATGCCCTGCAATTGATATTGCTTCAGGTATTTGATCATATCATTGATCAGGCGCTCACGCTTTGCCGTATTATGAAGTATCTGGTGTAATATTTTTCCATCAAACTCCCCTACTCCTTTATTTGGATTGACGTTATTAATAAGTGGAAGTATCTTAACATGATTCTTTTTCATTACCTGCAATGCATCACCATCGATCTTTGGTTGCAGGGTATCGGTAACCGGATCAATAAAAAACCATTCCGGTACCACCATATTCAGCTTATCAATATTTTTTTCAAGAGAATAAAAAGATTGAGGATCCCAATCCACATAGAACGCGGCCCTGATATTTGGGATGACTGCCGCATTGCTGTTGTTTATTAATTGTTCGTTTTTCTTCTTAGCAGCTAAAAAATCATTGAAGCCTTTATACTTCTTAAGTTCTTTTACATTAAGCGCAACAGGCACTGATGGCTGCGCGATGTGATGAACCGAATCTGTTTCATTACTTAATAAAGGTAAAGCGGGCTGTATGCCTTTTGCCAGCGTGATGATCACTGCTGGTATCATAAGTAACAGGCAAAAAATGAATAGACGTCCTGCCCATTTAAAGGTTCTCCATCTCCATGCAGAGCTGGTTTGAAATATTTGTTTTCCTTGAGTCATACGATCTGGTTTCTGATTTCTCCTGGATCGTTCAGCAGCGGTTCTGATAAAAGGGTACGAACTAAAAACGGTTATCGAAAAGAAGCCGCTGTTGAAATATCCGGTTCAACCCAAAACTATACTGTGGAAAACGCCTATAAAAGCTACAGTCGTCAGACAGGCAAAACCTGTCGCTGAATGCCTGATTAGCGACATTACCAGTTGTAGGAAAGTGAGGAATAACGGGTTAGAAAGTTTGGTAAAATTGGCGCGCTTCTTCAAGGGCAGCCGTACAGATCTCTTTTACCATAGCGATCTTTTGACGCAATGCAGTTTCGTCAAGGTTATCATATTCGATCGCATCGAGGTAAGGTTGAAGAATATCATTAAGTCCCATTACCGAGATAGAGGTTTTCATCTCATGTGCTATCTGAGCCAGCAGAATGGCATTTTTTTGATGAATACCCGAATCGAGCGCTAACAAATTTTCCGGTATTGCTTCCATGAATTGCTCCGTTATTGTTTTCTCATACTCCTTATTCCCGTTACTAACTTCGCGCATGTACCCGAGATTAATATACTTATACGGTTGATCACTATCAGTAACAACAGGTTTTTCCGGCAATGCTACATTTGCCTGCGTAAACTGAACGATCATGCGATATAACTGATCTTCCCGGATTGGTTTTGAAATATATTCATCCATTCCTGCGGCCAGACACTTTTCGCGTTCGCCGGAAAGCGCATGGGCAGTCATGGCGACTATAGGGGTGGTCAATCGTAACTGGTCGCGAATTTCTTTTGTAGCTGTATATCCATCCATTTCCGGCATCTGTATATCCATCAGGATAAGATCATATTTTTTTGTCTGCAAAATGTCTACTGCCTTCCGCCCATTATTTACCATATCAAATGACAACTGCCAATTCTTGAATAAATGCTCAACAAGACTTTGATTTATTTCATTATCCTCAACCACGAGAATATGGGTATTTTCAAAAGCGGGATGACTGGTTAATACAGCTTCTGATTTGGATGAAATGGGTTGTTGTTCGGCTGATATTCTATAAGAAATAATTACATGAAACGTAGTACCCTTATCAGGTTCACTTTCGACTTCAATAGTTCCGTACTGCAATGCTACAAGGTCATTAACGATAGATAAACCAAGACCTGTACCGCCATATTTTCGGGTAATGGAATCTTCTGCTTGCTGGAAACGTTCAAAGATGGCAGATAGTTTTTCTTTATCGATACCAATACCGGTATCAGCCACAATGATCCCTAAACGGATATGCTCCTCATTGATCCCGTCATTCTTGATATCTACTGTGATTGTACCTTTTTGTGTAAATTTTATAGAATTGCTGATCAGGTTTACCAGCACCTGTGTTAATCTTGTTGCATCACCTTCGAGTATATCAGGGACAGATTCCTGTACATTAAAATGATAAGTCAGTTTTTTCTCCAGCATTTTTTCCCGGAACATTGTCTCTATAGAATGAAGCAATCCCCGTATACTAAAAGGAATGGATTCTATCCGCATCATCCCTGCCTCTATCTTCGACAGATCGAGTATATCATTGATAATAGTTAACAGATTTTCTCCGGAACCTTCAATGGCTTTTACATATACCTTGGCGTCATTATCCAGTTGTCTTTTCTTCAGGAGGTTTGTAAATCCTAAGATCGCATTCATTGGTGTGCGGATCTCATGACTCATATTGGTCAAAAAGTTTTCTTTGACCTGCGCTGCTTCTCTCACTTTCTTTTCAGAAGCATCGAGTTGATTGATCAATTGATTCTGCTGTCCGATCCTGTTTACGATGGACCAGAATAAAGCGGCTCCGCTGATAAGTACAAATGTGATAAGTAATGTGCCCCAGGTTCGTGCCTGCTGCCCGCTTTTATCAATGGAACCAGTAAGTGCGGCAAGCAATTGCTGGCGGCTACTATCTATTTTATCAGAGACAAGTGCGATCCTGGTGCTAAGACCCCTATCCTGCGAAGCGTAGATAAATCTTTCAGCTGCTACTTTACCTTTGATATGAAATGTATCTAATATCTGATTGCTGAATTTTAGTTTTTCACGGACCAGAAGGTCTAGTTCGTCGATAAACTTAACCGAACTATCATCATCATTTATTTTCTGAAGTTTGCCGAGATTAGCCTGTACATCGGTGATCTGATTTTCCAGGGTTTCCATATGTGCCGTATCTCCGGCATCCACAGCGCCACGTACTTTATTTTCGACGGTGACAATATCCGTTCCCAATTCCTGTAATTCTTTTTCTACCCTGAATTCATCCAATAACTTTTGGTTACCATCGATCAGGGCGTTGATATTCTTGGCAGAATTATACTGAACGTAAATCAGTAAAAGATTCCCGGTGATAAATGCAGCGAGTATATAATAGACAATCTTTTTACTGGTCATTCGTAACGAATATTGCCGCTAAATTAGTTTAAAATTACTTGTGCTTACCAGAAGGAAGTTTGAGGTAATGAAACAGGCAGTAAATAAGTAAGGCGATACTACAGACTATGCCAGATAATAATAAAGGTAAGGACCATCCGTGACAGCTATTATCCATTGTCCGGAACAATAGGAAAGATAGTACGATTAATAAAAGCGTATCGGCAAAAAAGAGTATGGTATAAACAATTTTCATTTTTAAAATAAGCCCCGGTAAAGACCGGGGCTGTGAAACCAAAACCACATGCTAAATGAGAAAAGTTTTCTAAGAACTTCTCGATATACAATTACAGATCAAATGTATTATCCGAACCAGTGACTACTGGAGTGAAATCGTTGAAAAGGCAATTTCGGTCGGTGAACAAATGAAAGAACACGGAGCCCCCATCCCCTAAAGGGGTGTTAGGAAAATTGCGATAGATTGAAGTAACTCAAGAAGACAGTCTCTTTACACCCCTTTAGGGGATGGGGCTCCGTGTTCTTATTATAGAATATTCATCCGCTTATTCAAGGCCGCTCTGTAAGCATCGGCGACAGGAAGTGATTTACCATTGATGATCAGTGCGCCGTCCTGTATAGTATCGATCTTGCTGATAGCGACAATATAGGAACGATGGACGCGGAGAAATTTAGGATTGGGCAATCTTTCTTCCACTGATTTAAGCGTGGCATGGATAGCGTAGAATTTTTGCGTGGTATGAAGTTTTACATAATCGCCCATGGCTTCGGCAAAAAGAATATCATCGAGTTTTAGCCGGCGAACGATATTGGAATCGCGGATGAAAATGAATTCATCTCCTTTAAGATCGATTTGTTCTTTATTACTTTCCAGGATATCTCTTGCCTTATCAATTGCCTGTATAAAGCGGGCAGGTGTCACAGGCTTGACAATATAATCAGCGACATTTAATTCAAATGCTTCAGCCGCATATTCTTTTTTGGAAGTAGTGAAAATAATGATAGGACGTTCTTTCAGGTGCTTGGTGAGCTCCAGTCCCGTCATACCCGGCATTTCTATGTCAAGCAATAATACATCCACAGGGTTTTCCTGCAGCAGGGCATAAGCGCTCATGGCATCGGCGCACTCGCCAACAATAGTAATATCTTTTACCTGGCTTGCCAGCTGTTTCATCGTTGTTCTGGCAATCTTATTATCATCTACAATGAGGCAGTTCATTGTGTGAAGATAGATGGAATTGGGAAATTTTGGAATTGGGAAATTTGCTAACCCGAAAGG
>JBDTPD010000261.1:0-6167 GCA_039932855.1 Chitinophagaceae bacterium
CCGCAGGAATAATTTTATATCTACCAGCACCTGGTCGTTGCGACTGCGGGCGCTGTGAATTTTTTTACCAATATCTCCCAGCTTCTGTGTTAATAGCAGCTCCACTTGTGAGTGAATATCTTCAACATCATCCTGCAGTTTGAAATTATTGCTCTTTATTTGCTGGTAAATATTTTTTAACTCGACCTGTATTTTCTTTAAGTCATCAGCCGTAAGTAATCCAACAGACTCGAGCATCTGTGTATGTGCCAGCGAACCGAGTACATCAAATGCAGCCAGGTACATATCCATTTCACGATCGTTGCCAACCGTAAATTGCTCTACTTCCTTTAATGAACCTGTATTTTTTTGCCAAAGCTTCATAACTCGTATGTTGAAGATAGTTTTTTATGAGCTATTAGCTGTTAGCTATTAGCTGTCAGACTTCAAAGGGTATAGTCAGTCATCAATTATAAGGACGTACTTCGTATTTCTGACTTCGTACTTATCAGATGATTTTCTCGAGTAACTTAATATATATCTCGATTCCTTCTTTTATTTCATCAATATAAATGTATTCATCGGCGGTATGGCTGCGGGCGCTGTCGCCGGGTCCCATCTTCAATGCAGGAAAAGGCATTAACGCTTTATCTGATGTTGTTGGCGAACCATAATAACCTCTTCCTAATGCGATACCTGCCTTTACCAGTGGATGATCCATTGCTATAGAAGTTGGTTTCATCCGTGTAGTACGTGGCTTGAACTGACTTTTGATATTTGCTTTTAATGCCGCCAGTATCTCATCGAAGGTATATAATTCATTTACGCGTACATCAATAACGAACTTGCATTGCGGTGGTACTACGTTGTGTTGTTGGTTTTCTGTGCCGATAACCGTAACCGTCATTCTTGATTCGCCAAGTAAGGGACTTACTTTTTCAAATTTTGAATTCCTGATCCAGTTAATATCATCGAGTGCGATATATAAAGCATTTTCTCCTTCATTACGTGCCGCATGCCCGGCTCTTCCCTGTGAAATACAATCGATCACCATCAATCCTCTTTCTGCAACAGCCATTTCCATTTTGGTTGGTTCACCTACAATTCCAAAATCAATATTGCCAAGATAAGGAAGCACCAGTTCAATACCATTTACCCCACTGATCTCCTCTTCTGCGCTGGCTGCAAATACTACATTATGATTCAGATTCTTTTTGTCGTAATAATAAAGGAACGTAGCGATCAGGCTAACAAGGCATCCGCCGGCGTCATTACTTCCTAATCCATATAATTTTCCATTTTCTTCTACAGGTGCAAACGGATCACGGGTGTACTTGGCATTTGGTTTTACTGTATCATGATGAGAGTTCAGTAGTACGCTTGGCCTTGACGCATCGTAATATTTGCTTTTAGCATAAACGTTATTGCCAATGCGGGCATATTCTACATCCAATGAAGCGAAGAACTCGCAGATGATCTCTGCTGTTTCATTTTCTTCTTTGGAAAAGGAAGGAGTAGCGATCAATTGTTTCAATAGTTCAATCGCTTTATTACTTAGTATAGGTATATTAGTACTCATTGGTTATGCTGGTTCCTTTTTGGCCATTAATAAGTTGATGTAGTTCTTCTGCTTTGCCGATCACCACTTTATTCACTCCACTGGTAAGAGCGGCAAAGGCATTGTCAAGTTTAGGGATCATGCCGGCAAAGATTTTTTCTTCTGCTTTCAATTGCTGATAAGAGGCCGGATTAATAGTTGGAATCACTGTGTTGTCGTCATTTGCATCCAGCAACACACCGCTTTTTTCAAATGAATAAATCAATTGAACGCTATAAAGACTACTCAGACCCTTTGCAATTTCCTGGGCAATAGTATCTGCATTAGTATTCAATAGTTGTCCTTTCTTATCGTGTGTGATCGGGGCGATGACAATAGTAAGCCCCTGGTCTATCAATCCTTTAAGAAATGATGCGTTTATTTCATCGATATCACCTGCAAATCCATAATCGATTGCCGCTTTTGTTCTTTTATGAGCAAGAATAGCATTTCCATCTGCGCCGGTAATACCAATAGCAGGACAATCATTTGCCTGTAGTTGTGCAACAATATTTTTATTGATATAGCCGGCGTATACCATCGTCACTACCTTCAATGTTTCAGCATCCGTAATGCGACGGCCATCCACCATTTTCTGTTCAATGCCTAATGTGCCGGCAAGCTTAGTAGCCAGTTTGCCGCCACCATGTATCAGTATCTTATTTCCTTTCAGTGTAGCAAAATCTTTTAGAAATGCAGTCAGCTTTGTATCATCGTCAATGATGTTGCCACCGATTTTTATGACATAGAGTGACGACGCAGCCGCAGCCTCGCCCCCATCCCCTGAAGGGGGGCTCTGAAGCACTCCGATTGTTTCTGCGATTTTCTTCAAAACAGCTTTTTTATTATTGAAAACTTCTTCATTTTTAAATCTGAGAATAGTTAAACCCATTTCCTTTAAATGCGCTTCTCTGCCTTCGTCATATCTTTTTATCTCTTCTTCCTCGTGAATGCCGCCATCTAATTCAATTACGAGTTTTATGCTATGACAATAAAAATCCGCGACATAATTAGCAATAGGATGCTGTCTTCTGAATTTTAATTTCCATTCATTTATATGAACATGTTTCCATAATATTTCCTCTGCAGGAGTCATGCGATTCCGCAATTCTTCTGCCTTTTGAAATATTAAAGGGCTTGCGCCATAGTACATATTCTCTTTCATAAAACTGTTTCTTAACCCCCCTTTAGGGGATGGGGGCTCAGTATTTCTGACAACACCGCCTGCGCTGCCCACACCCTGTTCCCTGCCTGTTGCGTAACGATACTATTTGGTCCATCCAGTATCTCATCACTTAGTTCTACGTTTCTTCTGACAGGAAGACAATGCATCACTTTTGCATTGTTGGTAGCTGCGATCTTTTTATTTGTCAGCATCCATTTCGGATCGCTTTCATAGATCTTTCCGTAATCAGTATAGGTGCTCCAGTTTTTTACATATACAAAGTCAGCATCTTTCAATGCTTCATCCTGGTTATGTGTAATAGTAGCGCCTTTGGTAAATTCTTCACTCAATTCATAATCTTCAGGATGCGTGATCACAAAATCAGATTGTCTCCAGGCATTAACCCATTGAGCAAAACTATTTGCGACACATTGCGGTAATGGCTTTACATGAGGTGCCCAGGTAAGAACGATCTTAGGTTTGCGGCCCAAACCCCCGGCCCCTAAAGGGGAACTGAGAAGACTCTCTTGTATGGTGATGATATCAGTCAAACTCTGAAGAGGGTGCAGCGTAGCGCTTTCTAAACTGACCACCGGGATACCGGCGTATTTAATAAATTGTTTGATGTATAGTTCACTGTAATCATCTTCTCTATTCTTTAAAGATGGAAATGTACGGATAGCAAGTATATCAAAGTATTTTCCAAAAATAGGGGCTGCATCTTTCACATGTTCAACCGTACTGCCACTCATGATTGCTTCTTCTTCAAATTCGAGTGCCCAGCCTTCACTACTAACATTGAAGACGATACATTCCATACCAAGATTTTGCGCAGCGATCTGTGTACTTAATCGTGTACGCATACTTGGATTCAGAAAAAGACAACCAATACGTTTGCTGGTTCCGATCTTCTTATTGGAAAACGGATCAGCTTTGAATGCAAAGGCTTTTTTTACCAGCGCATCAATGTTTGTAACATCTTTTACGGAAATGAAATGCTTCATTCTTCGTTTTATATTAATTTATAGAATTCGTTTACCATCCGACTTCTCAATTTTCCTACCAATAGGTAAAGAAAATACAGCGGCAATAATTTTATGCAGCCAAAAAAAGTAAAAGTGGTCGGGCCGAAAAAAGAAATTCCATGAGGTACTGTTACCAGTATAATAATATCCACCATCACTGGCAGGCCAACCAGTAATGCAGCCATTACCAGGATACCTTTAGTAGTACCTTTCATATTCCGGACAGGTTATTTACACCTTTGCTTCTTCGCCGGTCAGCACAGCAATCTCTTCTTTTAACGCTTCGATAAAATCTTCGGCATCTCTTTTCTTCAGTGCAAGGGAAGGAAGTAAGCGAATCACATTCGGTTTTGATTCACCGGTAAATATCTTCTGGTTCCAGAGCAGATTCTTTTTTAAATCTTTCAGTTCTTCCGGCACATCAAACCCTATCATTAAACCACGACCTCTTACATTTTCCAATTGAGGTATCGCGGACAGTTCGTCTTTTAAATATTTTCCTACCATTACTGCATTGCCCATCAATTTTTCTTCTTCGATGATCTCTAATACGGCAAGCGCTGCAGCACAGGCAAGATGATTACCACCAAAGGTGGTGCCTAGTTGAAAATGTTTAGGCTTGATATGAGGAGCAATGATAACACCAGCAACAGGGAAACCATTTCCCATTCCTTTTGCCATGGTATACATGTCGGCATTGACACCTGCGAAGTCATGGCTAAAGAATTTTCCTGTTCTGCCATATCCGCACTGAACGCTATCAGCAATATAAACAGCGCCGTATTCATCGCAGAGTGAACGGATCTTTTTCAAGAATGATTCATCTGCTAAATTGATACCGCCAACTCCCTGGATACCTTCGATGATAACGGAAGAGATTTTCTTCCCATTTTCTTTGAAACATTTTTCCAATGCTTCTGAATCATTGAAAGGAAGGAAGATCACATTGTCTGTTTCATTAACAGGAGCGCTATAGTTTTTATTATCAGTAACAGCAACAGCCAGGGAGGTACGGCCATGGAAAGATTTGGTGAAGGCCACTACTTTCTTACGACCCGTATGAAATGATGCTTGTTTCAACGCATTTTCATTTGCTTCAGCACCGGAGTTGCAAAGGAAAAGTTGATAATCTTTTTTGCCGGAGACCTTTCCTAATTTTTCTGCCAATTCTTTTTGCAGTGGTATTTTCACTGAATTGGAATAGAAAGCGATTTTTTCTAATTGTTCCTCAATCCGCTTTACCCAATGTGGATGCGTATGACCAATGCTGATCACCGCGTGTCCGCCATACAGGTCCAGGTATTGCTCTCCTTTATCATCCCACACATAGGATCCTTTCGCTTTTAAGATGGTAACATCGTTGATCGGGTAAACGTCGAATAAATTCATATTAGTTGTAAGTTATAGATTTTAAGTTTTAAGTTGCGCGCCTGACTTTTGCCTCGGACTTTTGTGATTAAGGCAATCAGCATAGCTTTTATTTCATTTATATTAGTAAAAAGAATATCGAAATTTGGTTGAGTTAAATACTTTAAGTCTTTAGAAAGAATCAAGAAATATTCTGACTCATTGGATGATCCTAAAGAGATATTGAGAAAATGGGCAAATTCAGCTTGCGTATTTTTCCCGCATCCTTCACCAATATTTGCAGGAATAGATGAAGCGGCCCTTCTTAATTGACTGGTCAGGCTATAAATTTCATCTCTTGGAAAAGACTTACTCACCTCATATACAGTTAATGTAATTTGATGCGCCTTCTCCCAAACCTTTAACTCCTTATAGTTCTGCATAGCTTAAAACTTTCTTAGAACCCTGTTGCTTTCAATTTAAGTCCAGTCGTTTCCTCAAGGCCAAATAATAGATTCATATTCTGCACCGCGTGCCCTGACGCACCTTTCAATAAATTATCTATTGCTGAATGTACCACCAATTTACTGCCAGTTTTTTCCAACTGTATTATCCCTTTGTTAGTATTTACTACTTGTTTGAGGGAAATGGGTTCTTTACTGACTTGCGTGAATGGATGATTCTTATAAAAGTCTTTATATAATACAGTTAATTCTTCCAGGCTCAGATCGCAATGAAGAGTAGAACTAACAAAAATGCCTCTTGTAAAATCGCCTCTCCATGGTACAAAGCTGATAGCGCCGTCTTCTGTTGCAGTTGAAAAATCTTTCTGTAACTGATTCAGTGATTGATAGATCTCGCCAAGATGCTGATGCGTTAATGTTTTATAAGCTTGTATATTATTTGCTCTCCAGCTAAAGTGAGATGTTGCAGAAAGTGATTGGCCCGCACCGGTAGAACCCGTGATGCCGGTTGTATATACTTCTTTCAACAATCCTTCTTTTGCCAATGGCAATAAACCAAGTTGAATACTGGTAGCAAAACATCCGGGGTT
>JBDTPD010000262.1:0-6157 GCA_039932855.1 Chitinophagaceae bacterium
AGTATCATTTGGATTGCGGTACCGGAGCCTGATCGTTGAAATTTTTCCGCTGCCAGTCGCCGGCATTCCACTAGCTGGTACCGGTGTTGTTGGTTCTATTTCAAAAATACCTATCATGGAATATCCAGAACCAATCTCACCACCCTCTACAACGGCTGTTGAATCATTGATGGCTCCTACTTTATTATCAAATCCAAGTAAACGATATTCTTTTACATAATCCGGGTTGAACTCCACATTCATGTATGCATCATCGGCAACGGCGTATAAGGTTTGAGTAAATTCTTTCATCAACACTTTTTCTGCTTCCGCAAAATTATCCAGGTAAGCAAAGTTGCCATTGCCTTTGCGTGCGAGTGTTTGAATTTTTGAATCTTTATAATTTCCCATTCCTACTCCCAGGCAAGTAAGATAGATGCCTGACTCACGTTGCAATGAGATCAATTCATTGAGTTCATCTTCGGTACGTAATCCTACATTGAAATCACCGTCTGTTGCAAGGATGACGCGGTTATTTCCTTTTTTAATAAAATGATTTCTTGCCACACTATATGCGAGTTTGATCCCTGACTCACCAGGTGTAGAACCACCAGGGGTTAGTTGATCAATGGCTTTTAAAATACTATCCTTCTCGCTTCCACTGATTGTATTCAGCATAATACCGGTAGTGCCGCCATACACAACAATCGCAACAGAATCTTTACTGCGCAGATTATTTACCAGCAACCGGAAAGCAGATTTAAGTAATGGAAGACGATTGGTCATATCCATTGAACCAGAGATATCGATCAGGAAAACAAGGTTACTCGGGGGTAATGTATCGAGGTTTATTTTTTTGGAAGAAAGATTGACATAGTATAATTGATTCGCCGGATTCCATGGGCAAGGGGTCACTGTCGTTTTTATTAAAAATGGATCTTTATTTGGTGGTAACTGGTACTCAAGATTAAAATAGTTAAGCATTTCTTCAATCCTTACTGCATCGGGTGGCACGACAGAGTTTAAAGAAATGAATCGCCGGATATTACTATAGGATGCACGATCCACATTTAAACTCAATCCTGTAACAGGATATCGTTTTGTATTGACAAAATGATTTTCAATTATGCTAGCATACGTTTCATCGCCGGCAAACCATTTACGCTGTTCATCTTTCGCCATGCCATTGGTGAGTGATGATAACCGGTACTGACGCATCGTAGAAGAAGAAGCAGGTAGCAGTTTTAATTTTACCGAAACATAATTATCTGTATTCAGGAATAAACGTTCGGGCCTGTAGCCGCTTGCACTGAATTGAAAAGTATCTGTCTGTTGATTGTTGACAATGCCAAAGGAACCCTGTGATCCGCTTTTATATACATAACCTGTTCGTGTATTCAATACGTTGGCATTCTGTATAGGATTTCCCTGTTCATCCTTGACTTCGCCCCGGAGATAAAATTGCTGGCACCAGGCTGTAGTAGTGAAAACAAGGCAGAGCAATATGGAGAAGGCGGTTTTCAATTGGATGTAATATCATAAAAGTCGAAAAAAAGACCGAGAAAGCATAATGAAATGATTTTTAAAAATTTATGCCGCCCCGCCAGAGGGATTAATCCCATCAAAATATCAGACCAACTGGTAAATCTCCTTAAGATTTCGTCCCAATCCTTCATAATCCAACCCATACCCTACCACAAACTTGTTAGGGATATCGAAACCTACATAATCTAGTGTCAACGGGTACTCAGTCGCTTCAGGTTTATGTAGCAGCGTAGCGATTTTCAAAGATTTTGGTTGCTGGTGAACCAGTTTGGGAAGAAAGTTAGTCAGCGTTTTTCCGGTATCCACGATGTCCTCAACGATAATCACATCTTTTCCAAAAAGATCATCATCCAGCCCGATAGAGGTTACTACTTTTCCTGAAGAGCGCATACCCTTATAAGAAGCAAGTTTGATAAAACAAAGTTCTGCATCAATTGTCAGGTGCTTAAACAGATCGGAGGCAAACATGAAAGAACCATTGAGTATTGCAATAAAGAAGGGACGTTTTCCTTCGAAATCCTTGTTGATAGATGCTGCGATGGCCTTTACTCTTTCTGCAATAGTTGCTTCTGATAAATATGTTTCAAAAGACTTATCATGTACCCTGATAACTGACATACTTCCTGTTTAATATTTTCCGGTAACTTTTTATTCAATAGAGCGGCGTTTCGCATTGGCGGGCGCCTTTTGACGAAGATACAACTGATCGCCTGCCGTTAATCGGCTGTTCCTGCCTAAATTATTATACTCAAGTAATGATTCAATACGGATGGCTTCTGTCTGCGCAATGGCATCGAGTGTTTCGCCAGTTTTTACAATATGTATTTCGTTATTGCCGGTTCTGCGTTTGCGTTGCAGGTATATTAACTGATCTTTTTCTACAGCTTCTTTTTCAGTCATGTCGTTGAATTCGAAAACGCGCGCCAGTGGTACCTGGTACTGCTGAGCGATCGATAAAAAAGAAGTGCCTTTGACTGCATAGATAACACGGGTATCATTGATACGAAACTCACCTGGAGGAAAAGATGGCTTTTCTTCTTCCACCACCGGATTGATAGCAGCTGTTTGTGCCGTGCTGTCTTCTGTATTGGTAGCAACTACTGCAACAGGCTGCATGATGCCGGGAGGAAGTGGGTTCTTTGCCCAATAAGCATCTTCCGGAGCAAGTTTACCAAGGGCGATCAATGAATAATCCTGTAAATGATATTGCTGAATCAACCGGATAATGATCTGCGGGTATTTGGGATTGGTGGCATAACCAGCTTTCTTTAATCCATTGGCCCAATCTTCATAATCAAGTGCATCAAATGAAAAAAGGAAAGCATAGCGATTACCGTTTTTTAAAAAATCAGAATGATCTTTATAGGAATCGCCCGGTTGTTTGTATTTACGAAAGCATTCACCGCGAAAATCATCATCATGCGTAACAGATTCTCCGGTCCATCCCGTTTTGCATTTAATACCAAAGTGATTATTGGAAGCTAAGACAAGGTCGCTGGTACCGGCTGATGTTTCATGAATGCCTTGTGCGAGTGTGATGGAGGCAGGAACCCCGGTGCGTTGCATTTCTGCGATGGCGAGATCTTTATATGTCTCGATGTAGATCCTGATGGTCTGATCGTCCTGTGCCCTGGCAACCGATGTCGCCGCAAGTAACACAAGAAGGAAAAAGATCCTGGTGTTTCGCATGGATAGACTTATTAGATTTTTCGGATAAGGTACAAACCGTCCCTGACGGTCATTATCATTTTATCGACATCTTTCCTTTCCCGGACATATTCATTGAACGATCTGATGGCGGTTGCACTTTTATTTTTCGTCTCATTATCAAGCACTTGTCCGTGAAAGAACACATTATCTGCTAAGATAAAACCGTTTTGCCGGACTAGTGGCAAAACCAAGTTAAAATATTCGATGTAGGAAACCTTATCAGCATCGATAAAAACAAGGTCCCACACCGGGTCAAGCCCGGTGTGACAAGGCTCGTCCTGCATTTCAATATGCAATTTCGGAATGATCTCTAACGCATTACCTGTATGTAAAATTATGCGGTCGCTCAGTGGTGAGCGGTTGAAGAAATTCTTAGCTATGCTGGCGTCGGCTTCTCTTAATTCGATGGTGTGTAATTGTCCGTCGGCTACCAATCCTTTAGCAAGACAAAGGGCGCTATACCCGGTAAAAGTGCCGATCTCGAGAATGCGTCGCGGCTGTATCATGCGACTGACCATTTCCAATAATTGTCCTTGTAAATGGCCACTGAGCATGTGATATGCAGAGTGATGTTGTATTGTGTACTCAGCAATCTCTTTTAATAAAGCATCTTCAGGAGAAGAATAACTTTCTGCGTAGGCCTGTATTTGTGGATCGATAATGTCCAAGGCTGTTTTTTGTAAAGATAGAACACGGATGACACGGATAAAATGGGATTTCACAGATTAGATCCACGAAATCCTATTTTATCCGTGTCATCCGTGTTCCACTATACTTCTGTAATCGATGCTTTTTTTGAAATGGACCAAAGCCCTAAGAAAGTAAGAAGACCATTAATAAAAATAAGTTCATTGCCGATCTTATAGCCATCGAATAATCTAGCAGAAATGTTTTGCAATCCTAATGAGAGATGCAATTTCTTCTCGTACCATTCAGGGCTACTGAGTATATCAATACCCAATGTCAATACCGGTGCAATGATACAAACTGCCCAGATAAACTTGTCATTGAGTTTGCGTCTCGTCAATATACCAAAGGCAAACAAACCAAGTAAAGGACCATAAGTAACTCCGGCGAATTTGAGAATGAAATCGATAATGAGTTTGTCATTGATAGCTTTAAAGACAAGTACCATCACGAAAAACACGAAGGCAAATGTAAAGTGTACACGCAAACGTATCTTTCGTTTTCTTTTTTCCTGGTCAGGAGTTTTTATTTTATTTAACCCAAGAATATCGATACAGTAGCAGGAAGTGAGTGAAGTGATGGCTCCATCCACACTTGGAAACAATGCAGAGATCAAGGCAATGATAAAAATAACACCGATGGTACGACTGAAAGGATTGCTTAATGCAATGGTTGGAAATAAATCATCGGGCGCTGTAGAGATACCTTTAGTGCTTGCATACAGGTAAAGAATACCTCCGAGGAATAAGAAAAGGAAATTCACGATCATCATGATCGTGGTAAATGTCATGATATTCTTCTGCGAATTTTTTAATGTCTTTACACTGATATTCTTTTGCATCATTTCCTGGTCGAGACCTGTCATAGCAATGGCGATAAACATACCACCTACCACATGCTTCATCCAATAAGAGCCTGACCGCACATCGGTATTGAATACTTTGGTATATCCTTTCTCAGACATCATATGCAGGGCTCCGGAAAAATCAGTTCCCATTGCTTTAATAATAACAATGGTACACACTACCAATCCTACTAGCATACCGGTTGTCTGTAAAGTATCTGTATAAATAATCGTTTTTACACCTCCTTCAAATGTGTATAGCAGGATCATTAATAAGATCACAAGCGCTGTTACGGTAAAAGGAATATGAAGTCCGTCAAGAATAAATAGCTGGAGAACATTAATAACAAGGTATAACCTGGCAGTAGCGCCTACTACTCTCGACAAAATAAAAAAGAAGGCACCGGCCTTATGTGCATTGATACCAAATCTTCTTTCCAGATAGGTGTAAATACTGGTCAGGTTCATCTTGTAATACAATGGCAGCAATACATAAGCAATAACCAGGTAACCTACGACATAGCCCAGCACTACCTGGAAATAATAAAAATTACCAGTGCCTACTCCCCCCGGTACACTGACGAATGTAACGCCTGACAAAGACGTACCGATCATACCGAATGCTACCAGCATCCAGTTACTATTACGGTTGCCGATAAAGAATGAATCGTTATTGGAGTTGCGGGAAGTATACCACGCTACTCCTAACAGCAATGCAAAATATCCGATGACGAAGGAGAATAAGAGGGTCGCTGACATGCGGTAAATTTAGATAATAGAATGTAGAAGTACCCCCAACCCCTAAAGGGGAGTAAGGGAAAATATCGAATCAAGAAGTGAATACTACTCATAGTTAGTTATTCTTCTTACTCCCCTTTAGGGGTTGGGGGTACTTCTTGTTTCGATATTCCTTCTTTATTATTTTTGAAGATAACTAAATTTGCCGTCCCTTTGCCCCAAAAAAGCGATAAAGTATGGCGATCCAATCACTTGCTGTTTTTTGCGGATCAAAAGATGGTAATAGTAAAATTTATATCGAGCACGCGAAAGAATTGGGATTATTATTTGTCAAAAAACAAATCACACTCGTATATGGTGGTGGCAGCGTTGGTATCATGGGCGCCATTGCTGATGAAGTAATGAATAATGGTGGTAAGGTGATAGGTGTTATTCCGACGGTACTTGTTAGCTGGGAACGTCAGCATAAAGCATTATCAGAATTAATAGTGGTCGATGATATGCATATACGCAAGAAAAAAATGTACGACCTCTGCGATGCTGCCGTTATTCTTGCCGGCGGCAAAGCTGAGGGCTGCGAACAGATCCTCGTACGCGACTGCCGCCTCAGCACGCTCGGCGAAATGATCTCGGGCCTCGCCCACGAAATCAATC
>JBDTPD010000263.1:0-6151 GCA_039932855.1 Chitinophagaceae bacterium
AAAATTCTCTAATTCTTTTGCTACTGCACTCAGGAACGTAGCGCCAAGGCTACCATCAACAATCCGATGATCATAACTCATACTGAGATACATCATATGACGGATAGCGATACTGTCTCCCTGTGGAGTTTCCAGTACCACTGGTCTTTTCTTGATCGCTCCCACGGCAAGAATAGCTACCTGTGGTTGATTGATAATAGGTGTACCCATAAGACTGCCAAAAGTGCCGACATTGGTTAATGTGAATGTGCCACCAGTTGTATCATCAGCTTTCAGTTTACCATTTCTTGCATTATCAGCCAGGTTGTTTACCTGACGTGCAAGACCAACCAGGTTTAACTGGTCAGCACCTTTAATTACTGGTACGATCAGGTTGCCGGTAGGCAATGCTGTTGCCATTCCGATATTGATATCTTTTTTCACGATGATCTTGTCGCCATCCAGTGAACTATTGATCAATGGGAATTTCTTGATACATCTTACGATCGCTTCTACAAATAATGGTGTAAAGGTGATCTTCGTTCCTTCTCTTTTTTCAAATTCCTTTTTCACTTTCTCTCTCCACATCACGAGATTGGTTACATCAGCTTCAGTAAAGCTTGTCACGTGCGGACTTGTATGTTTGCTTCTCACCATGTGATCGGCTATCAGCTTCCGCATTCTATCCATCTCGATGATCTCGACATTACCGGAGTAAGTGGTGAGTTGTGAGTGGTGAGTTGTTAGTTGTGAGTCTTGCGTGATGTTTGAAACTGTCGACTGTCGACTGCCGACTGCCGACTGACTACGTTCACTCACATATTGCAAAATGTCCTTCTTCGTTACTCTTCCTTCATTACCAGTACCAGGAATATGTTCCAGTTCACTCATGCTTACACCTTCATTCGCAGCGATATTCAACACAAGTGGTGAATAGAAACGATTGGCGGAGCCATTTGAAGAACCGTTAGAAGATTGTTTTATTTGTGATTGAACAGCCGTATAAGCAGGAGCCTGACGCTGGATGGTTTCAACAACTTCTGCCTGTTGTGTTTTTTGGGGAACATTAACGGGCTCGGATGATACAGTTTCCGGAGCACTCGTTTTTATACGTGCAATGACAGATCCGATAGGGACCACATCATTTACTTTAAATAATATTTCTTCGATTGTGCCAGCCGCGGTACTTGGTACTTCACTATCTACTTTATCAGTAGCTATTTCAAGTATGGTCTCGTCCATCTTTACAGCATCGCCAGGCTGCTTGAACCATTTAAGGATCGTAGCCTCCATAATGCTTTCTCCCAGCTTTGGCATTACTAAATCAACTACAGCCATAATTATTTTCTTTTGGTAAACAAACCATGATTTGCGCCAAAGGTAATGAATTGAAAGTAATCAAACTATCAACTGTTAGTCAGGATGAATTTTCGCAGAAAATCCAGGGCTGAATGAGCAGTCTGACGAATATTTCTCTCACGATCAAAACGAAAATTAAACTGTTTTGTTATAACCCGATCTTTATTCGCGGCTGCTACCCATACCATACCTACAGGCTTTTCTTCAGTGCCGCCACCCGGCCCCATGATGCCGGAGGTCGCTAATGCATAGTCAACATTCAATTCTTTTACGGCGCCTTTCGCCATTTCAATAACTGTTTCTTCACTTACCGCACCTGCAGCTTTTATTGTTTCTTTTTTTACACCCAGTATATGTTCTTTCACGGCATTATCATAACTGATCACACTTCCTTTGTAGTATGCTGATGATCCGGCAACAGACGTGATCATCTGTGCAATATAACCTCCGGTACAGCTTTCTGCAGTAGCCATTGTTTTTCCTTTTGATTTCAGGACCTGGCCAATTACTTTTTCCATAGGATCATCCCGGTCGGTGACCATGAATTCTTTTACCAGTTCTTTCAACTGGTCGAAATAACCAGTGAGTTCTTTTTCCAGTTTTTCTTTATTACTGCCTGATGTTGTCAATCGCAGTTTCACCATACCATAGCCTGGCAGGTAAGCCAGTTTGATAGCAGGAGGTAATGCTTTTTCAAAATCTTTGATAAAATCTGCCAGCATTGATTCTCCTATTCCTGAAGTAAAGATGGTCCGGTGAAAAATGAAGGGCATAGTAAAATGCTGTTGCAATCGCGGAAGGACTTCATCCATTATCAAACCTTTCATTTCATGAGGTACACCCGGAAGAGAAATAAATACTCTTTTATCAATGTCGTCGGAGGCCGGGACGTCGAACCACATACCCGGAGCTGTTCCTCTTGCATTATGCAATACAGTAGCTGTATCTGGTACTTCTGCCTGTTTAAGATTTACGTCAAGAATAGGAGGCGGACGGCGAAACACTACTTCAAAAAGGTATTTTACATGTTTTAATACATCTTCATTTACTACCATTTTGCCGCCAAAATATTTACAAAGCAAAGGTTTGGTGATATCGTCAGCGGTAGGACCCAACCCTCCGGTAATGATTATGATCTGCGATGTTCTTCTTTCTTCATCCAGTGCCTGCCAGATATCGTCGTATACATCACCAACAGCTACGCGGCGGCGAACCCATACACCGATTTTGTTAAGTTCCTGGGCAATAAAAGCGCTATTGGTATCTATTGTCTGTCCGATCAGCAATTCATCACCAATGGTAATGATAGAAGCATTTACAGTATTCAAGGGAGAATATTTGTGCGCAAATATCCGACAGAAATTTTACAATCCGGAATTGCGGTAGATATCCTCAAAAGAAAGATGAAATCCGAGTGTTTTAATTTGGAGGATGGACGTTTGTTCAATCATATTCTCAGATTTCCATTCCCCGTTTTGTTCTTTGCGGACAGCCTGTGCAAAACGTTTTCTTGAATCGATCATAATATATTCTTTGACCGAAGGCATATTTTGATAATGCCTTAATTTATGACCGAGATCATTTTTATGAGTTGATGGTGAAAGTATTTCGAAAACAACACTTGGGTTCAATAACGTATCATGTTTATCATCTTCCAGTTTGGGCTCATCACAAACGATTAAGAGATCAGGATAAATATAGGCATCGCGATCAGGCGTTGCAACTCTCATGCCTGAACCAAGAGCGCGGCACGATGTTCCTTTTAAAAAATTATATATTTCTCCATTAAGATTATAAAATACGTCGGCATGTTTCAGGCTTGCGCCACTCATGGCTTGTACATAGCCATCGTAATACTCAAGCTTCACATCCGAAGCTCTATCCATTTCAAGATATTCATCCGGAGAAATATAATTATACTTCGGCGCTGGTTCTTTAACTTCATTATCCATAAATGTAAATGTAGACTTCGTGTTTGTATTCAAATAATAAATGGAATGAGAAAAATACTTTTTACAGCGTTGTTTTTCCCCGCTATGATTGTAGTGAATGCTCAAAATATCACCCAACAACTACAAAAAGCCTATCAGCAGTTTGCAGATGATTCACAATTAAAACATGCGATCAGTTCTTTTTATGTGATCGATGCAGCTACCGGGCAAGTTGTATTTGATAAGAATTCACAAATTGGATTAGCGCCAGCTTCTACCCAGAAAATCATTACTGCTGCTACTGCATTTGAATTACTGACACCTGATTACGGGTACAAGACATGGTTCTATATGAATGGAGGCATGAAAAAAGATACGTTGAAAGGAGATTTAATTATCAAAGGCACAGGCGATCCCAGCTTTGGCTCTTCACGATATGAAAGTTCAACAAGAAAAGAAACGCTCGAAACCATTCTCGACATCTTTAAACTACAACATATAAAATATATAAGCGGTGATATAATTATTGATGAAAGCGGTTTCGAAACCAACAGTGTTCCTACTGGTTGGATCTGGCAAGACATAGGAAATTATTATGGCGCAGGCGCCTATGCTCTTAACTGGAACGAAAATCAGTATGACATGATTTTAACCGGCGGAGCAAAGGAAGGTGATCCGGTAACACTTGAAAAGACTGACCCGGAACTGGAAATTCATTCTTTCATTAATGAATTAAAATCAGGCGCAAAAGGCTCGGGTGATAACGGTTATATATTTCTTACTCCATATAATGATAAGGGTTTTGTCAGAGGCTCTATACCGGCAGGGGCGCAGAATTTTTCCATATCCGGCTCCCTACCTTATCCGGCTTACCAGTTTAATCATGAATTGCAGCAAGCATTGTCGGCTGGTGGTATTGAAGTAGGAGGAAAATTTCGTACCAGCCTTGAGTTCCAGATTAGTAAAGAGCCATTACACTATACAGATAAGCCATTCAATTTTATTATTTCGTCTGCTCTCGCCAAAATGGTTGATTGGTTCCTGAAAAAAAGTATTAATCTCTACGGCGAAGCATTTATCAAAACTATTGCCTACGAAAAAAATGGTTTTGGCAGTACAGATAAAGGAATAGACATTCTCAAAAATTTCTGGAAGCAAAAAGGAATAGATCCTGAAGAATTAAACATCATCGATGGCTCAGGCCTTTCACCCGAAGATCGCGTAACCACTCACGCACAGGTAGAAATTTTAAAGTATGCCCGGAAGCAATCATGGTACACCTATTTCTATAATGCATTGCCTGAATATAATAACATGAAAATGAAAAGTGGGACCATCAAAGATGTCAAAGCATTTTGCGGTTATCAAAAGGCCGCAAATGGGAAAGAATACATCTTCTCTTTTCTCGTAAATAATTATAGTGGGGGCTCGTCTTTGTTGGTGAATAAAATGTACAAGGTTTTAGATTTATTAAAGTAAGACACCCCCGGCCCCTAAAGGGGAGTAAGATCTTTTGTATATCTTCAATCAATCAACCTCTTCCAACTCCCCTTTAGGGGTTGGGGGTAAACTAACTACTCATGACTGATCAAAATTTTAAAAATCACGGTCGTTTTATCATTCTCTGGCATCTTATCACTTCCATCCTTATGCTCGCTGTATTTGTAGGCAGTATCATCAATCTAATAAATTCAGCGCCGGAAAATCGTTACTCAGCTTCTTTAATAGTAGCAATCTCTCTTATTCTTTTTGTACTGTGGTCATATGCAAGAATTTTTGCACTCAGGGCACAGGATAGAGCGATAAGAGCAGAAGAAAGTTTTCGGCATTTTATATTGACAGGCAAACCCCATGATAGCCGTCTTCATTTGCGACAGATCATTGCACTCCGTTTTGCCAGTGACGCAGAAATGCCAACACTCGCTAAACGTACTGTAGAAGAAAATTTAACGCAGAAGGAAATCAAGCAACTCATTCAACGCTGGCGCGCCGATCATCATCGCGTATAAGTAAAAAATAACAACTTAAATCCGCGAAATCTCTTTCAATCATTTTCCATCGGCCTTCAAAATCCGAAACGATCAAGAATAGGAGACAGGTTCATATTGATCAGCCAGGGCGCCGCAAATGCTGCTATCCATATCAATATAATAAACAGTTTGCCTGCTATTGACATGTCCTGTATCAAATGTCTGTGCAACAAACTCTGAATAGTCGTCATCACCTTTTCTTCCTTTGGATGATACATATAAGGGGGAGCAAGTGGTATATCGCGGAATGATGATTGTTCTTCAATTAATATATTTCTCACTTTCCAATAATCACTATCAGCTAATTCTTCGTAGGAAACATCCATATTGATTCCCTCTGCCTCTATTCTTTTCTCTACTGCATTATATTTAGTATCTGACTGCATGCGCAATAACATCATGGCCGGAAAGATCAACAGCACATAAAAATTAAGCTTCCACGCTACCCAAACCATAAAAGCGACCGAGATAAAAACGAATATTTTTCCTATCCAACTTTCTTCATCTAAAAAAACACGGTTCAACAACTGACCGCCATCAAGTGGATATACCGGAAGCAGGTTGATCAGGTTAAGAATAATGAACCAGAAGCTGATGTTTTCATAGGTGAGATAAGGATCATTGAAAAGAGCCTGGCCAGGATTTTTTTGTTCCAGTAAGAAAAAAATAACACCGAATAGTATACCCGGCAATGGTCCGGCCAATAAAATAATAGCTGACTGCTTTTGCGAGACTTCCCTTTTTGTGCCAGACACATATGCTCCCAGCAATGGAATAAAAAAAATGCCGAGGTCCTTGTAGCGGAAAAATTTCATCGCTGCGAAATGACCCAATTCATGGATCACAACAATG
>JBDTPD010000264.1:0-6148 GCA_039932855.1 Chitinophagaceae bacterium
GTAATCGGGCTTATAGTTTGCAGCATCTTTAGTTAATAAATCAAAGTTTTCATCCTCTGCCATTTGCAGCGGATTTTTAGTTAAGCCATTTAGACTGAAATGACTAAAATCGGGAATAGAGGAAAGAGCAAATAATACATATAGATAATTCAATTCACGTATAGAGTCTAATTTTAACTTCTCTAAAGATTTAATTTGATCTTTTATGGATGCTATTTCGGTATTTAATCTTGTTATTTCTGCTTGAATATATTTCTGTTTGCCATTCAACGCGTCAAAAAGAAAACCACTATTATTGGTCAACAGGGTGAAATCACTTGGAAAAATATTTTTGTAAACTATCATTGCTAATAGTTTGTCTTGATTAAGTGTTTGATTAAGTTTTTGCCGATATAAGTAGAATTCATTTGTAACATTGTGGAGTAGTCTCATGTCATCTATAAACAAGGCAAGACTGTCAATTAAGTTTTCTGATAGTTGGTATTTATTTATAGATTTTTTTTCAAGTAATTTTTCGCTAGAGTTAGAAGGGTTTATTATTGGAATTACAGGTATTATAAAGTCGAAGAATTTTGTTCTTTCAGTATGATCTTTAAACATATCGTCCCTCACAGCATAAATAAATACTACTTCTTTTTTAATTTTTTTGGAACTATTTATTAAAAGATTTATTTCTCGCAGCTTTGTAAAAATTTCTGTTTGTTTAAATCTATCCAAATCTTCAATAATCACTACATTATATTTCGTTACTTCAAAAAAGTATAATATTTCGTCCAAATGATGATTTAATATTGACTTAGTTATCCCTTTGTCAATTTCTATTTCTGCGTTTTGAAAATTTAGTTTGTTTATTTTGATGCTATTTATAATTCGAACTGATCGATAGATAAGCAAGGACGACACTAGAGTTGCAATTATGAGAGAGGTATAATGAATTGTCATTAAAGTAAATTCGGAAAAATTAAGTTCAAGAATATTCCCAAGAAATTTTCGGAATATCAACTGAATAATAGATAGTGAAAGAAGAATAATTGCAATTGTTGTTACGATAAGATTTTTTCTTGTATAAATTTTTATTTTTCTGAATCTGGAGTCTGGGATGTTATTGTCTTCTTCATGATAAAAGATTTGTTGTAAAATACTTAGTTCTATTAGGCCAAGGAGTTCTGACTTCGTTTTCTGATCGGCTTCTTCTTCCTCTTTAAAAGTAGCTAATGATATGTGTAAAAATTGCAGATCTGTGTCGGTACTATTACGAATGTATGTCTTTATAATACTACTCTTTCCCGAGCCATATGGACCCGTCAACGCTATGTTTTTGATATCGAGGTTCCGTCTATTTTTTAAAGCCCAATCTAACGCCTTTCCATAATCATTGTTGATATCTGCAGTTGATATAGGCGATAATGGAGTATAAGGCAAATTCTCTGTCTCGATGCTGATAAGGTTATTATATCTTTTTTGTAACCAATCTATAAGCTTTGGTAGCAGTCGTAAGAAAGTTTTTTTCATTTTAATTGTTCTTGGAAGAAATAGTTCACAATATTTAAATGCAGTGATGAATAGGGTTTAGATTAATGGATTCGTCAATGACGAAAAAGTAGAATTTTTCAGGCAGATTATGAAGGTAAATGATTTGTCTGTAATCAAAAAGGCTGTTAGCCTAGTGTCACAACCAATAATATTAGGAAACTTCTAAATGTGAGATATGAATATTCGCTTAATCATTTAAATTTCTAGAGTCGCAGGATATTCTTAAGTATTTGAAAGATTAATATCACTTAGAGGCGGTAAAGTACCGAAAGCAAATGGCTCCAAAAGAGGTCTTACATTGTTCCAGTTTTTTGCCGTTTCTAACATATAGCGGGATAAATCTTTGTTTTGCCAGTTGGACAAAAAAGTATCAAACCGATCTGAGGCAAATGAAACTGATTTAAAAGCTTCTTCTGCATGCGCCGTGGCTGAGGTGGCAACTTCTGCAATTTTCCGAACGTCACTATGGTTTCTTTTTATGAAAATCGTGTTGATATTACTAATCAACATTCCCATTCGAATTGATGGTGGTGGATGTTTAAACTGTTTCGCTTTTGCCAATTCTATATTTTCAAAACCAAATAATCGAAACAAACAGTAAATTGCAAATGTCCAATGGAAAATGAATGTTTCCCAGTCCCGAAAAATGGGGAATTCAACCTTGCCAGAATTTTTTGCCCATTCCATATTTTCCTCTGCGATAAGAAAAGATCTATTCAGTGCCATGCTATCGGCATCCATTTCTAATGTTTGAAAGAAAGACATATTCATCTCAGAGGTTAATGCTGAGTTGTAATCAATTTCAGAAAATGTCGCCGATCTTGTCTGATAATTAATATACCCGACATGACCTCTTATGATATGTGCGAATTCATGGATTAATATAAAATTGAGGGCAAAAGTTACATAAAAGGATGCGAGATAAGCTCGGTCAGGATCATTAATAGAAGTAGGTGGATTAATTGGTGGAATTGGGAATTCAAGGCCCGTAGGTGAAAGAAGTAGATTTAATAGCTTTTTTTCTGACGTTTCATTGTAAGGGTTACCATTTGCAACCAAAACATCTCTCGACGCAAGCATTTTAGTGAACATATCCTGTATTGCCGCAAATGTTCCGACGTTTAGGGCAACAAAGTATTTTCCCTTGAATAGTGATGCAGACGCATTAATCGCTGTGCTCGCTGTAAAATCAATGTGGACGTCAGGCAGGCTTGGATAAAAACGGCGAAGATAGTCAGCTGTCGTTTGGAGGCTTTGTGCTGCAGGAAAATCTATCCGTCCACCTTGCGATTGATAAAGTTCGTTGAATATTTTCTGATTTTCAGTCACTGAGCTTTAATCCAATTAGTTATTATTTTTTGTCAAGAGATTTTACATAAATAAAAAAAGGCTTTGATCAACTCAAAGCCTTTTCTTGTAGCCCGTACGAGATTCGAACTCGTATCACCACCGTGAAAGGGTGGTGTCCTAACCCTTAGACGAACGAGCCGTCTTATCCTGTTTTAAAGGACGGCAAAGATAAGTTTGAGACAGTTTTTAACCAAATGTTTTTTGCCTGTTTTTTAGTAACTTGTACCCCCGATTGCCACTGCCAGGCCCCTGATTGCAATTAACCGCAATCCTGTAACTTCGCCACGCATTTTTTAAATTTAAAATTGTTTTTCTAAAATGAGTACAGTTAAAGTAGCTATCAATGGCTTCGGACGTATCGGACGCCTCGTTTACCGCCAGATATATAAAATGGAAGGTATCGATGTCGTAGCAATCAATGATCTGACCAGCCCCGCAGTACTGGCACACCTTCTTAAATATGACAGCGCACAGGGTCGCTTCAACGAAGATGTAACCTCTACCGAAAATGCCATCGTCGTAAACGGTGATGAAATAAAAATATACACCCAGAAAAATCCTGCCGACATTCCATGGAAGAACCATGGCGTAGACGTAGTATTAGAATGTACCGGTTTCTTTACTGACAAAGACAAAGCAGCCGCTCACATTACCGCAGGCGCTAAAAGAGTAGTGATCTCTGCACCGGCTACCGGCGATCTGAAAACGATCGTGTTCAACGTAAATCATAAAATACTCGACGGCAGCGAAACGGTTATCAGTTGCGCTTCCTGTACTACCAACTGCCTCGCGCCAATGGCCCAGGTACTGGAAGAAAAATTTGGTATCGTCAATGGATTAATGACCACGATCCATGCCTATACCAACGATCAGAATACACAGGATGCACCACACCCTAAAAGTGACCTTCGCCGTGCACGTGCCGCTGCCCAAAACATCGTGCCCAACAGCACCGGTGCCGCTAAAGCAATCGGCCTTGTTCTTCCAAGCCTGAAAGGTAAACTCGATGGTAGCGCACAACGTGTACCTACTATCACCGGTTCACTCACGGAAGTAACAGCGATGCTGGCAAAGAAAACAACGGTAGAAGAAGTGAATGCTGCCATGAAAGCCGCTTCTAATGAAAGTTTTGGTTACAATACTGACGAGATCGTCAGCACAGATATTATCGGAAGTAGTTTCGGTTCCTTGTTCGATGCTACGCAAACACGTGTACAAACAGTTGGCGATACGCAACTGGTACGTACGGTTAGCTGGTACGACAATGAAATGAGCTATGTGAGCCAGTTGGTTCGCACAGTGAATTACTTTGCGAAGATGATCAGCAAGTAAGTGCAGTTAAAAGTTGAAAAGTTGAATATTGTTGAAAGGATACTGTACTAAGACTCGTCCAGTCAACTATATTCAACTTTTCAACCTTCAACTCACTACAGCCTTATTCCTAACGATTGAACCTTATATATGAAGATCATGAATATCGAAGGGCTCTCTGCCGACGAGATTCAGCAGGAAGTTGATAATGGAAGCCGGTTCGTTTATTATTACTATACCATTTCTTTCATTGTCGTCACCCTCAAACGCACCTCTGGTGTGTACTTAACCCGACCCGATAAAAACTCAACTGCCAGGTTTTTATACACACTCCTCTCTTTTTTATTCGGCTGGTGGGGCATCCCATTTGGGCCGAAACACACGATTGCTGCAATCACTACCAACCTCCGGGGAGGTAAAGACGTTACCGATGAGATAATGGCTACTGTGGCAGGGTATGATTTATTCGAAAAAGCACAACAACAACGACGATCACATAAAATAAATTAACGCGATGTCAAGATTTTCTGAACACAATTTCAAAGGAGAGAAAGCCCTCATCAGGGTTGATTTTAATGTTCCGCTCAATGATAAATATGAGATCACCGATGATACACGGATGCGGGCAACGATTCCAACAATTGAAAAAATTCTTAACGATGGTGGCAGCGCTATATTAATGTCACATCTCGGTCGCCCCAAAGATGGTCCTACAGACAAATATTCACTCAAACACCTGGTAAAACATCTCAGCGAATTGCTTGCTGGCAAAACTGTTGTGTTCGCCGATGATTGTATTGGTGAGTCTGCAAAAAATGCAGCAGCCAACCTGAAAGCTGGTGAAGTATTGCTGCTGGAAAACCTTCGTTTTTATAAAGAAGAAGAAAAAGGCGATGCGGCTTTTGCAGAAAAATTATCCAAACTCGGCGATGTCTGGGTCAATGATGCATTCGGTACCGCTCACCGTGCACATGCTTCTACAGCAGTGATCGCACAATTCTTTTCTAAAGAAAAAAGATTCTTTGGTCTTGTCATGGAAAACGAAGTAGAAAGCGCCGAGAAAGTATTACATAATTCACAAAAGCCTTTTGTTGCGATCATTGGTGGTGCTAAGGTGTCTGATAAGATCATGATCATCGAGAACCTGCTCGATAGAGCTACAGATATTATCATTGGTGGTGGTATGGCGTATACATTCATGAAAGCAGAAGGTGGAAAGATCGGCAAATCATTGTGTGAAGATGAACGTATCGGTACCGCTCTTGATTTATTAAAGAAAGCAGAAGCCAAAGGAGTGTGTATTCACCTGCCATCCGATTCAATGGTGGCTGATAAATTCGCGGCTGATGCAAATACATCAATGGCGCCAAGTAATAATATTCCTGATGGATGGATGGGACTCGATATCGGCTTCAACGCTATCGAACAATTCTCCAATGTTATTCATCGTTCAAAGACAATTTTATGGAACGGCCCGATGGGAGTTTTTGAAATGGAAAAATTTCAACATGGTACAAAAGCTATTGCCGTAGCAGTTGCCAAAGCCACACAGGATGGAGCATTCTCGCTTGTTGGTGGAGGAGATTCTGTAGCAGCCGTTAATCAATTCGGGTTTGCTGATAAAGTAAGCTACGTTTCTACCGGTGGTGGTGCAATGCTTGAATATTTTGAAGGAAAAGAATTGCCTGGTATCGCAGCGGTCAAATCGTAATACCAATAACAGTTATTTATTGACTTGGACACAGAGAGCCACAGAGTAGGCACAGAGAACCACGGAGGCATTCTGATATTTTAATTCTCTGTGAACCTCTGTGCCTACTCTGTGGCTCTCTGTGTCCAAAAAGATTAGACACTCCCGATTTAATTAATTGTTAGGTTTTATTTCTACGATCTTATCATTCCCACCATTACTCGTACATATATATACCTTACCCACCGGAGAAATACAGACGTC
>JBDTPD010000265.1:0-6143 GCA_039932855.1 Chitinophagaceae bacterium
AATGAGCATGACACGTTTGCCTCTTCCAATCTGGGCGATGTTCTTCACAGCGGTTCTCGGAGTATTATCATTCCCGGTATTACTTTCAGGAGCTATTCTTCTTTTATTCGATCGTAACCTTGGTACCAGTTTCTTCTTAAGTGATATCGTTGTCAATGGACAGGTATTGCCAAATGAAGGCGGTAGTGCAATTCTGTTCCAGCACTTATTCTGGTTCCTTGGTCACCCCGAAGTATATATCATCTTGTTGCCAGCGATGGGAATGGTGTCTGAGATATTGTCGGTCAACAGCCGCAAACCAATCTTTGGATACATGGCGATGCTTGGTTCATTATTCGCCATTGCTATTCTTGCCTTCCTTGTATGGGCGCACCACATGTTTGTCACGGGATTGAATCCATTCCTGGGATCGGTGTTTGTGTTGCTCACGCTATTGATCGCCGTACCATCGGCTATTAAAGTATTTAACTGGCTCACGACATTGTGGAGAGGTAATATCCGGTTTACTCCGGCTACACTTTTCGCTATTGGTTTCGTTAGCTTATTTATATCCGGTGGTTTGACAGGTATTTTCTTAGGTAACTCTACATTGGATATTCACCTGCATGATACCATGTTTGTGGTGGCCCACTTCCACATTGTAATGGGTGTGGCTTCATTCTTTGGAATGTTTGCCGGTGTATATCACTGGTACCCGAAGATGTTTGGAAGATATATCAACAATACATTAGGGTATATCCATTTCTGGGTAACTATGGTTGGCGCTTACCTGATCTTCTGGCCAATGCACTATGAAGGTCTTGCTGGTATGCCACGTCGTTACCTCGATAAAAGTTCATGGGTATCGTTTACCCAATTTGCTGATCTTGATAAAATGATCTCTATCGTTTCTATAGTGGTATTTGCTGTGCAGTTGATGTTTGTGTTCAACTTCTTCTATTCTATTTTCAAAGGAAGAAAAGTAACCACACCAAATCCATGGGAAGCAAATACACTGGAGTGGACAACGCCAATCAATCCGGGTCACGGTAACTGGACAGGAGAAATTCCTGAAGTACACAGGTGGCCGTATGATTATGCAAAAGACGGAAGAGATTTCATTCCACAGACAGAACCGATAGGTGCGAATGAAAGCAAGCATGAGTAGGGTTTAAGAAGTTTAAAAAGTTCAATAGGTTTCAAATATTGAACTAGAACCTTTGAATAAACAGCGAAAGCACCGATGAAGAAGATTAAGGACTATTTACAGTTAGTTAAGCTTTCGCTCAGTATAATGGTAGTGTTCAGTAGTGTGCTGAGTTTTATGCTGACAGAAGGATATGAAAGCTACCAGGATAAGTTGTTTAGAATAATTATGCTCTTTGCAGGTGGGATGTTGGTAACAGGAAGTGCCAATGCCATCAATCAGGTAGTAGAAAAAGATACAGATGCACTGATGAAACGTACGGCCAGCCGTCCGGTAGCATCAGGTCGTATGAGTGTTGCAGAAGGATGGGCCTTTGCTATTATAACCGGTGCCGCAGGTGTTTATATCCTCGGGCATTATTTAAACTGGTTATCTGCAGGCATTGCAGCATTTAGTTTGTTCCTCTATGCATTTATCTATACACCGTTGAAGAAAGTAAATTCTATCGCGGTGTTGGTGGGCGCAGTTCCGGGAGCATTACCCTGTTTGATTGGTTGGGCAGCAGGCGATGACCAGTTGTCTGTTGGTGGATGGGTGCTCTTTGCATTTCAGTTCTTGTGGCAGTTTCCGCATTTCTGGGCCATTGCCTGGATATCGCACAAAGATTATACAACAGCAGGATTCAAGTTGTTGCCATCGGAAAAAGGACCGACAAAATTTACGGCGCTGCAAACAGTGATCTATTCATTGCTGCTGCTGCCGGTAACGATGATACCTTTTTTCATTGGCATGTGTCAATATAAAGATGTACCAGGAATGATCGGACTGGTATTGGTGTTGCTGGCAAATGTTTTTATGATCATGCGGTGTGTAACGCTTTACCGCAAAATGGATACAGGGTCAGCAAGGAAAGTGATGTTTGGAAGTTATTTGTATCTGCCGGTGGTGCTGCTGGCGCTGTTATTAAGCAAAACCCCCATCCCCTAAAGGGGTGTTCGGATGCTTCAAGACATTAGTTAAATATAAAGTAGATAATAACAATCAGTTTCGGATAAATGGTAACAGATTTGAAATTAGAAGAGTCTCAGAATACCCCTTTAGGGGATAGGGGTAAAAAGTTGCATCCGCATAAATTTACTTTGTGGGTAGCCATTGCCAGTATACTCATGATGTTTGCCGGTTTGACCAGTGCATTCATCGTAAAGAGTAATCTCGTAGGATGGAGTGTTGTGAAAATGCCAACCTTGTTTTGGTTCTCTACTGCAGTTCTTATTATCAGCAGTCTGACCATACAAATGGCATTACGTTCTTTTCGTCAGCGGGAAATGTCAACCTATCGCACATTAATAGCAGTAACGCTTTTATTAGGTGTGGCATTCGTGGTGTTGCAATGGTTTGGATTCATGGATCTGTGGAAAAATCAACACGTCACGTTTAAACAAAGTGCAGGCGCCGGACAATTCCTGTACGTAATCTTTGGTTTGCATGCAATTCACGTGATCGGTGGAGTGATCGTATTGCTGGTAATGTTTATCAAAGCATTCTTTGGTAAAATAAAATTATACAGCTCAGTGCCGGTAGAAGTAGCAGCAACGTACTGGCATTTTGTAGATCTGTTATGGATCTATTTGCTGGTGTTCTTTATTGTAATTGGATAAGAAAGTTTAAAGTTGAATATTGTTGAATGGTTGAAAAGAAAAGGATTTCCGGTTGAAGAACCTTAAACTTTTAAACGAAAATAGTAACAGGTATTAATAATTAGAAACAACTGACATGTCGACAACAGCAACAGCGCAACAGACCAAATGGTGGAGTGGTGGTAAAAGCCCCTTCAACCTGGAATATGGAAAGTTGATGATGTGGTACTTCCTGATGAGTGATAGTTTCACCTTTGGCGCGTTCCTTATTTCTTATGGTTCTATTCGTTTCAGTCAGAACTTCTGGCCAGATCCTAACGTAGTGTTCAATGCATTTCCGGGTACTGGTCACTTAAATCTTCCGTTGGCGTTTGTGAGCGTTATGACATTTATCCTCATCATCAGTTCGGTGACGATGGTATTGGCTGTACACGCAGGACATAGTGGTAACAGAAAGGCTGTTATCAAATGGCTGTTCTGGACGATCATTGGCGGTCTTGCTTTCTTAAGCTGCCAGGCATGGGAATGGCATCACCTTATAACTGGTGAGCACATTGTATTGGCTGATGGCAAAATCGAGTTGATCGGTCAAACAATGGGTGGTAATGCATGGGGTCAGCTTGTTGATCATGCTGCTGCTGCTGAAGGATTACAAAATGCATCGGTTAATACATTGGCAAAAATTGTAAGTGAACATGATCATTCACATTCACTGGATCAACTGCTGAAAATGCCGAAGACGCAATTATTAGGAATGCTCGATGTAGCAGAACTGCATATAAGAGAAAAAGGACCTATCGCATTCGGTGGTTACTTCTATGGTATCACTGGTTTCCATGGTTTCCACGTATTTTCTGGTGTGATCATTAATGTCGTCATGCTGATCATGACATACAAAGGCGTTTTTGATAGAAAAGGTCATTATTTAATGATTGAAAAAGCAGGATTGTACTGGCACTTTGTAGACCTGGTATGGGTATTCGTGTTCCTTTGCTTCTACCTGATCTAACGTTAAACGAAGGCAATTAAAATATTTTAAAGAGTCGAAATTTATAGAATATGGCGCAACACTTAATGTCCGAAGAAATGACTTTTCAGCACCACGTGTCTGATGAGGAATTTAAAAAGCGGGTAAGAAAGACAACCATTCTTCTTTCTGTACTGACTGTTATCGAACTGACGATCGGTCTTACCATTTATACTATACATAAAGGTGAGAACCCAAGCCATGTGCTGGTATTAATGTTCAAGGGACTGGTTTGTATCCTTACGTTGGCAAAGGCCTATTATATCGTTTCTGTATTCATGCACCTTGGTGATGAGATCAGAAATATGATCATGACTATTGTCGTTCCGTTGATGTTGTTTATCTGGTTCATTGCTGCGTTTATTATTGATGGAAATTCTTATAAGAATTTGCGTAATGAGTTTGATCCGCATTTCAAAGAAACAACGATGCCAAAAGCACATCATGCTGAAACAGCACCGGAAGAACCCAAGCCGGGCAAACAATAGAATGAATAATAAAGAATTGAAACCGCTGGTCTTTTTTGCAGTCAGGAATGCAAGGGGCCAGCGGTTTTGTTTGTAATAAGATTTGAGTAGAGTTTTAAGGGGTTAAAAGTTGAAAGATTAATGGTTGATTACTGTGACAATGATTTGCTGAAGGATTATTACCTTTCACCCCTTCAATTTTTAAATAAACAAATAAATACAATATTCAATAGAAACAGTGAACAAGAAAGCTCTATACGCGGTGATGCTGGCCATGTTGCTGCCATTGGTATGCTACCTGGTTGTTAAGAAATTCAGTGAGACAGCAGTAGCGATGCCCGGATATTTTTTACCCGACTCTGTTACTACTAAAATTGAAAAAGGAAAAAGTATGCCTGACACGATCTGGCATCAGCTTTCCGATTTTTCCTTAACGAACCAGGAGGGAAGAAAAGTTTCCTGGAAAGATCTTACCTATAAGGATAGCGAAGAAGATACTACTACAAGAGGCAAGATTGTTGTGGCAGACTTCTTTTTTACTCATTGTCCCTCGATTTGTCCACGGCTGACTGCTAACATGAAAATATTGCAGGAAACGATCAACAACTCTCAGCGCGTTGGTGACAGAACCCCAAATTTTCTTCACCTGCTTTCTTTCAGTATAGATCCGGAAAGAGATTCTGTGGCACAGTTAAAACAATGGGCCAATCGTTTCCAGGTTAATCCTGATCAATGGTGGTTACTTACCGGCGATAAAAAAACGATCTATGACATGGTGCTGAAAGAAATGAAGATGTACCTCATAGATGGCCATGGTATCGATACCGACTTTGTACATACCGATTTTTTTGTATTGATCGATGGCAACAGGCATGTGAGAGGATATTATCATGGCCTTGATACGATGGAAGTGAAACAACTGGCTAGTGATATCATCATGCTTTCTTTGGAAAAAGATTCAAAAAGAAAAAGTTTTTTTGCCGGCAAATTACAGGTTATAGCTGTTGCATTTCTCGCGGCTATATTTGGGGTAGGATTATTATTATTCATCCTTAGAAAAAAGAAAAATGTTCCCAGCACCAGTCCTCCGGAAAGATGATAAAAAAGCTTCCAGGCTGATTATTATTTTCTCCGTTGTTATTTTCCTGGCTATCGCGTTATTGAGCCGCGTTAAACTAAACGTTGACCTCGGTTTCAATCCACACCTGTTTGCGAAACTGAATGCTTTTATTAATTCTATAGTATCGGTTCTGTTAATACTTGCTTTGATTGCGGTAAAAAATAAAAAATATATCGCGCATAAAAGAATGATGCTGGCGGCAATGCTCCTCTCTATTATTTTCCTTGTAAGCTATATCGGACATCATTTATTTGCCGGAGAAACAAAATTTGGGGGCGACTCTACCACTAAAATTTTCTACTACATCATTCTCTTCACACATATTCCATTAGCAGGTATCATTTTGCCATTTATTTTATTTACTGCATACAGGGCATTGATCGGAGAATATGACAGGCATATGAAGCTGGCTCGTATTACATGGCCCATCTGGTTTTATGTAGCTGTTACAGGGGTGATCGTGTATATGATGATCAGTCCTTACTATACTTAGATCTTATCTTTCCATTCATCCTGCTCTGCTCTCTTTGCCGCGGCAACTTTTGCTAATCTCCCGGGCATACCTTCCATGTATACATATATCGTTATCGTGAGAGAATAAACAAAAAGTATCATAGAGATAGGAGAACGCACAACGGTTAAAGCATGTATAACTTCAACTCCTGCCGCTAGTACACACGAAACAATTAAAGCAACAGGCGCATACCATTTTTTCAAAGCGAGAATAGCAAAGCAGGCGGCAATTAAAAGATACAAGATAAGTACT